>NZ_JBHWUW010000007.1:0-247675 GCF_042737245.1 Streptomyces sp. NPDC060002 | reverse complement strand
CCCCACAGCAGACCGCAAACCACCAGCCCCGTCACCGCCCAAGCCGCGATCCGAAACGGAACACGACTCAAGTGGCGACGGGAGAACTCAAAACCAGCTCACTAGTCCGGCGTCGGCGCGTCCGGCGGTCCGGTGTCAGCCCGTCGTGTAGCGGCGCCGGGTCCACAGCGGCAGCACGAACCAGCACAGGCCGTACCAGGTGACCACGCCCGCGACGAGATAGGGCACGAACTCGTCGTGGGTGGCCACGCGCAGGATCAGCAGCAGCGAGGCGGTCATGGTGGCCAGCAGCAGAAGCAGGCCGACGAAGGTCAGCCGGGACGCCCACTGCACCGCCTGCGGTTTCACCCGCCGCCCGGAGACCAGGCGGTGCAGGGAGACGGGACCTATGAGGGCGCCGGTGGCGCAGGCGCCCAGGACGACGGTCACGATGTAGATGACCTGGTCGACGTGCTGGAGATCCGCGTAGCGCGGGGTGAACACGACGGTGAGCAGGAAGCCGAAGAGGATCTGCACACCCGTCTGGGCGACCCTGATCTCCTGGATGAGCTCCCCCCACATGCGGTCGGCTCTCTCCTCCTCGGTCTCGTCCCGCCCCGTCCGCTGCTCGGCCTTCGCCGCCGTATCCGTCACGTGTGCTGTCCTCCCGGTTCGAGTGGTCGGTCCCCTCTCCCCGCGAGTACCCCGTGGGCGGCGGTTCTCTCCGGTCGGTTCTCTCCGGTCCGCCGCCCCGTTTCCGGCTACCAGCGTCCCTCGACCTGCTCCTTGACGCGCCGGTCGTAGAGGTCGCGGACCGCCGCGAGGGTCTCCTCGGTCAGCTCCGGGAGCTTGGCGGCGGCGGCGTTGGCGCGGGCCTGCTCGGGCGAGCGGGCGCCCGGGATGACGGTGGTCACGCCGGGCTGCCGGATGATCCAGCGCAGGGCCAGCTGGGCCGGCGTGTACCCCTCGGGCGCGAGGGCCGCGAACTCGACGGCGGCCTCGACGCCGGTGGCGTAGTCGACGCCGGAGAACGTCTCGCCCTGGTCGAAGGACTCGCCGTGCCGGTTGTAGGCGCGGTGGTCGTTCTCCGGGAAGACGGTGTCCTTGGTGTACTTGCCGGAGAGCAGGCCGGAGGCGAGGGGTACGCGGGCGATGATGCCCACGCCGGCCGCACGGGCCGCCGGGAGCACCTCGTACAGGGGCTTCAGGCGGAACGGGTTGAGGATGATCTGCACGCTCGCCACCCCCGGCCGGGCGATCGCCGTGAGGGCCTCGGCGCAGGTCTCCACGCTGACGCCGTAGTGCGCGATGCGCTCCTCCTCGACGAGGGTGTCGAGGGCGTCGAAGACCTCGTCGCCGGAGTACACGGGGGTGGGCGGGCAGTGCAGCTGCACCAGGTCGATGCGGTCGACGCCGAGGTTGCGGCGCGAGCGGTCGTTCCAGGCGCGGAAGTTGTCCAGGACGTAGTTCTCGGGGATCTGGTCGACGCGGCGGCCCATCTTGGTGGCGACCAGCACATGCAGGTCGGGCCGGCCGCTCAGGAAGGTGGCGATGGTCTGCTCGCTGCGTCCGTCGCCGTAGACGTCGGCGGTGTCGAAGAAGGTGACCCCCGACTCGGCCGCCGCCTCCAGAACGGTCAGGGCCTCCTTGTCGTCGACGTCTCCCCAGTCGGCGCCCAGTTGCCAGGTGCCGAGACCGACGACGGATGCGTGCTGACCGGACCTACCGAATTCGCGCTCGTCCATGACGTCAGTCTGTCATCCGCCTCGACCTGGTGCGGAACGGACCGCTCCGGGCCGCCACCTGTGAATCTTTCACCCTCACGAGTGACGCTGTTCGACGCGGCGGCCGCATGTGCCGACGGGCCCCTACCGTGAGCGCGTGACCGATCGTTCAGTGAGCAACCATCAGCCGGGGGACCCCTCCTGGACCCGTCGTGGCTTCCTGGGCACCGCGGCCGCCGCCCTGGCCGGCGTGCCTCTCCTGGTGGCCGCCGATCCGGCCGTCGCGGCGCAGGAGCTGCCGGACTTCCCGCCGGACGCGCCCCTCTCCCGTACGGCGTACCGCAACTGGGACGGCGAGATCACCGTGACCGGTCTGTGGGCCTGCGCGCCCGAGGACCCCGCCCAGGCGGTGGACGTCGTCAACTGGGCCTGGCGGCACGGCTGGACGGTCCGGCCCCGGGGCGCCTCGCACGGCTGGTCGCCCCTCACCGTCCCGGAGGGCCTGCCCGCGGACGCGCCGGTGCTGCTCGTCGACACCGGCGCGCACCTGACCGGCCTGGCCCTGGAGTCGGCCGACGAGGTGCGGGCCGGGGCGGGGGTCACTCTGGAGAGCCTGCTCACCTACCTCGAAGGGCACGGCCTCGGCGTCACCGCCGCACCGGCCCCCGGCGACCTCACCCTGGGCGGCGCCCTCGCCGTCGACGCGCACGGCACCGCCGTACCGGCACGGGGCGAGCGACGGCTGCCCGGGCAGACGTACGGCTCCCTCAGCAACCGCGTGCTCTCGCTGACCGCCGTGGTGTGGGACGCGGACAGCGGGGCCTACGCCCTGCGGACGTACCGCCGCGACGAGGCCGACTGCGCCGCGCTGCTCACGCACCTCGGGCGGTCGCTGGTCACCGAGGTGGTACTGCGGGTGGGGGCGAACAGCAACCTGCGGTGCGTGAGCCGTACGGACATTCCGGCCAAGGAGCTGTTCGCGGCGCCCGGAGCGGACGGGCGGAGCCTGGCGGACTTCCTGGCGGCCGAGGGGCGGGTCGAGGCCATCTGGTTCGCGTTCACCGAGTTCCCCTGGTTGAAGGTGTGGTCCGTCGAACCGGCCAGACCGCTCACCTCTCGGCGCGTGACGTCGCCGTACCCCTACCCCTTCTCCGACAACGTGCCGACGCCGGTGGCGGACCTGGCCGGGCGGATGGTCGCGGACGCGGCCTGGTATCTGGCGCCTGCGCTCGGCAACGCCCAGCTCGACGTGGCCGCGCTCGGGCTCGTGGCGACCCTGTCGGCGGACATCTGGGGGCCGTCGAAGAACACCCTGCTCTACATCAGGCCGACCACCCTGAGGGTGCACGCCAACGGGTACGCGGTCCTGACCGGCCGGGACCAGGTCCAGCGGGTCGTCTGCGAGTTCACCTCCTTCTACCGCGAGCGGCTGACCGCGTACGCCGCCCTGGGCCGCTTCCCCGTCAACGGGTCGGTGGAGATCCGGGTGACCGGCCTCGACGATCCGGCGGAGGCCGGACTCACCGGCGCCCGGGCGCCGTCGCTCTCCGCGCTGCGGCCCGACCCGGACCACCCCGAGTGGGACACGGCCGTGTGGCTGGACGTGCTGACGCTGCCGGGAACGCCGTACGCCGACGCGTTCTACCGTGAACTGGAACGCTTCCTGCTCTCGACGTACGACGGCACGCACGCACGCACCCGGGTGGAGTGGTCGAAGGGCTGGGGATACACGGACGAGGCCGCGTGGAGCGACGGGGAGGTGCTCGGGACGGTGGTGCCCGAGTCGTTCGGCGACGCCTGGGACGAGGCGGCGGCCGTGCTGGAACGCCTGGACCCGCACCGGGTGTTCCGCGCGCCCCTGCACGGACCACTGTTCCCCTAGGAACGGTCAGGGGCGGTCGGGGACTGCCGGGGACTGTCCAGGTGCGCCTGCACCGTCGGCCCGTACCGGTCGACGATGTGCTCGATCGGCGCCGCCCTGAGCTCGCTCCCACGGGCGATGCCGAACATCACGCCCAGGCCGAGCACGGTGGCGACGGCGAGTTCGGCGCGGATCCCCGGGTCGGGGCCGGTGAGGCGGGCGGCCAGGCGTTCGGTGACCTGGGTGCGGAAGTTGGCGCGCAGGATGTCGCCGTGGTCGCCGTGCAGGGGCGCGAAGGCGATGCGCAGCACGGGGTCGGCGCCGCGCTCGCGCTGACTCGCCACCACGTGCCGGACCATGTGCGGGCCCAGCTCCGCCAGCGGGGCGTCGAGCAGGGCGTCGGCGTCCTCCTCGAAGGACATCACCCGGGCGAACAGGGCGTCCTTGTTGCCGAAGTACTTCAGGACCAGCGGCGCGCTCACTCCGGCCCGTTCCGCGACGGCCTTGAGGGTGATGTCGGCGTGCGCCTGACGGGCGAGGAGGTACCGGGCGGCGCGCAGGATCGCCGCCTTGGTCGCCTCGGCGTCGCGCCGGGCGGGGGCCGGGGGGCCGGTTGCGGCCGAGGCGTCGGGTGGGGTGCTCACGGCACTCATGCTCCCTCCAACGCCCCGTCGGTGACGGAGCGGGTACGGCCACGGGTGCGCCGCGTGCCTTCCCGTCCGTCCGGTCCGGCGTCGCCGGGGATGGTGAGCGCCACCGCGCAGGCGGCCAGGGCCACCGCGCCCGCGACGCCGAACGCCAGCAGATAGCCGTGCAGGGTGGGTACCGGTGCTCCGCCGACGAGGCCGGTGTGGTGCACGAGGACGGCGGCGACGGCGGCGCTGGAGGTGGCCTGGCCGATCGTGCGCATCAGCACGTTGAAGCCGTTCGCCGAGGCGGTCTGTCCGGGCGGGACGGCGCGCAGGATCAGCGAGGGCAGCGCCGAGTACGCGAGGGTGGTGCCGGTCGCCACGACCGTCGCCCCCACCATGATCATCCACAGGTCACGGCTGTCGACGACGCGCACGGCGTACCCGGCGGCGATGACGGCGGCGCCGAGGGCGAGGGTGATCCGCGGCCCGCGTGTCTCGGAGATACGGGCGGAGAGCGGCGAGAACAGCAGCATGGTGATGCCGCCGGGCAGCAGGCACAGGCCCGTCTGGACGATGGACAGTCCGAGCCCGTACCCGCTCGCCTCGGGCGCCTGCACCAACTGGGCGGTCACCAGGGAGTTGGCGTAGAAGGCGAAGCCGGTCAGGAGCGCCGCCACATGGGACAGGCCCACCCTCGGCCGGGACACCAGCCGCAGGTCCACCAAGGGCTGTTCTGCGCGCAGTTGGTGCCACCACCACATGCCGAGGACGATCACGGCGACGAGGAACAGTCCCACGATCCGGGCGCTCCCCCAGCCCCACTGGCCGCCCTGGGACACGGCGAGGAGCAGGGTGATCAGCCCGGCGGCCAGCCCGAGCGCCCCCGTCACGTCGAACCGGCCGGGCTCGCGCACGGGCGACCCAGGCACCGCCCACCGGATCAGCGCGACACCGGTCGCGCCCAGCGCGGCGGTCACCCAGAACATCACGTGCCAGTTGGCGTACTGCACGACCACGGCCGCCGCCGGCAGCCCGAGCGCGGCGCCGACACCCACGGTGGAGCTCATCAGCGCCACGGCGGATCCCCGGCGTTCCGGCGGCAGTTCGTCGCGCAGGATGCTGATGGACAGCGGGACGACGGAGTACGCGGCGCCCTGGAGGGCCCGGGCCGCGATGAGCACGCCGATGTCGGAGGTGAGGGCGCAGACCACCGAGCCGGCGGCCATCAGGCCGAACGAGACGATCAGCACCCGCCGCTTGCCGTACATGTCCCCGGCTCGGCCGAGGACGGGGGTGAGGACCGCGCCGGACAGCAGCGAGGCGGTCACCATCCACGAGACCGCGCCCGCCGAGGCGCCGGTCAGCCGGGGCAGGTCGGGCAGCAACGGGACGACGACGGTCTGCATGACCGCCATGAGGATGCCGCAGTACGCCAGGACCCAGATGGTGAGGCGGGTCCGCAGACCGGCGGCTCCCCCGGCCGGGGCGGGTATCGGAGCGGTCGACGCCATGGGCACTCCAGCGGCCGGAAGGAGACGAAAGAGGGTGAATGACAATTCACCGTAGCAGTGAATTGTCATTCACCTCATGCTCGCCCGGCCGCCGCGAACGTCTCCCGGCTACTTGCGGGAGGTCAGGGCCCTGGCGTGCGCGCCGCGCGCCAGCTTCGGCCCCAGCCAGCGCTTGAACCGGCGCAGGGCGCCCAGTTGCCCGGCCGCCCGGTCGAGCCGGTAGTACAGCTGGGGCGGGACGTACGGCAGCAGGGGTGAGTGGCGCTGGCCGAGCAGAGCGAACATCCGCTCCGGGGGGAGGTCGATGTAGCGGGTGAGGTTCTCGTACCACTGGGCGCTGTAGCGGGCGGCGCTCTGCAGCGACAGCAGGGCGGACTTGCGTTCCTGTTCGTAGCGGGCGAGGGCCCCGGGCAGGTCGGCGCTCTCGCGCAGGGCGTCGGCCAGGGCGATGGCGTCCTCCAGGGCGAGGGTGGTGCCGGCGCCGATCGAGTAGTGGGTGGTGTGGGCTGCGTCGCCGAGGAGAACGAGATTGCCGCGGTACCAGCTGCGGTTGGTGAGGGTGCGGAAGGTCAGCCACTGGGTGCTGCCGTCGGCGGCGGCGCGGCCGATCAGGGGCCGGCCGTCGAGGATGTGCGCGAAGAGCTTCTCCAGGTGGGCCAGTCCGTCGCCCTCGCTCGCCCGGTCGAGGCCGAGTCCGGCGAGGGTCTCGGGGGCGCACTCGATGACGCAGGTGCTCTGCTCGGAGCTGAAGGGATAGCCGTAACACCAGATCCAGCCGTGCTCGGTCTCCACGAACGCGAAGGTGAAGGAGTCGAACACCTTGGTGGTGCCGAGCCAGATGTAGGCGTTGCGCCCCGGGGTGAGCTCGGCGCCGAAGTCGTCGGCGTGGTGCGTGCGCAGGACGCTGTGGACACCGTCGCCTGCCACGACGAGATCGGCGTCCGGCAGGTTCTCGGCGGTGATCCCGCTCTCGTACTCCAGCCGCACGCCGAGGGCGCGGGCGCGGGCGGCGAGGATCTCCAGCAGTTTGTGCCGGCCGATGCCGTGCCCCTCGTCGCCCGGCTGACGGGTGGCCAGGTCCCGTACGTGGGCGACGCCCTCGTTCCAGCGGACGGACTCCGCCTCGATCGCGCGCGCCGACTCGGGGTCACAGACGCAGAGTCTGTCGAGGAGTGCCTGCCAGTACGTGACACCCCAGCCGTAGGTCGAGCCCTCCGGGTTGCGCTCGTGGACGGTGACGTCGTGGGACGGATCCTGCCGCTTGAGCAGGATCGACAGATACAGGCCGGCGGGCCCGCCGCCGACACAGGCGACCTTCACGCACACTCCCAGGAGTTACCAGACGTGGTTGATTGACGACGCAGGGTAGCAGGGCGTGAGGCGCGCCGCCGGACGCCCCACCTGCCCGATCACGCCACTTTCCCCACGTGGGCCACACCACCACGGGCGGACCGGCGCGCGAAAGATCACCGGAAGCGGTGCGTTCACGGAAAGGAATTGCCCCTTCCGCCCGACCCGACCCCTCACCCGCAACAAGATCATCTTTGTTCAAGATTGCACGACATGTAATTGATTGTCCGGATCACAGCCAACCCCTCTCGGGCGATTTCTCCCTTTCTCCCCCAGGTCGGTAGGCATACGGGGTCGCCAACCGAACGCACCCCAGGAGGTCCCGCATGCCGGAACTCAGCCGTCGTCGCGCACTCACCGCGGCGGCCGTCGTCGCCGGTGCCCCGCTGGTCGCCGT
Organism: Streptomyces sp. NPDC060002; assembly: GCF_042737245.1. Lineage (NCBI taxonomy): Bacteria > Bacillati > Actinomycetota > Actinomycetes > Kitasatosporales > Streptomycetaceae > Streptomyces > Streptomyces sp. NPDC060002. The sequence continues at coordinate 240,221 of NZ_JBHWUW010000007.1, read as the reverse complement.
CCCCGTCGCCCGGGCGGCGGACCACGACCACGACTCCCACAGCTCCCCCGCCTCCCCCGATTCCTTCGACGAGGTCTACAAGGGCCGCCGGATACAGGGCCGGTCCGCCGGCGGGAGCGGCCATCACCACGGCGGCGGCTACGGCGTGTACGTCGACGGGGTCGAGCTGCACGTGATGCGCAACGCCGACGGGACGTGGATCAGCGTGGTCAGCCACTACGACCCGGTGCCCACCCCGCGGGCCGCCGCCCGTGCCGCGGTCGACGAGCTCCAGGGCGCGCGACTCGTGCCGTTCCCCACCGGCTGACCGGCCGACCGCCTCCCTTTCGCGCACACTTGGAGCACCGCACATGACCGTCCGTAAGAACCAGGCGTCCCTCACCTCCGACGAGAAGCGGCGCTTCGTCGCCGCCGTCCTCGCACTCAAGCGCAGCGGCCGCTACGACGCCTTCGTCACCACGCACAACGGGTTCATCCTGGGTGACACCGACAACGGCGAGCGCACCGGCCACCGTTCACCCTCCTTCCTGCCGTGGCACCGCAGATTCCTGCTGGAGTTCGAGCGGGCGCTGCAGTCGGTGGACGCCTCGGTGGCGCTGCCGTACTGGGACTGGTCCACCGACCGATCACCGCGTTCCTCGCTGTGGGCGCCGGACTTCCTCGGCGGCAGCGGGCGCAGCCGGGACGGTCAGGTGATGGACGGGCCGTTCGCCGCCTCTGCGGGCAACTGGGCCGTCAACGTCCGGGTGGACGGCCGCACCTACCTGCGGCGCGCGCTGGGAACAGGCGTCCGCGAACTGCCGACCCGGGCCGAGGTCGACTCGGTGCTGTCGATGGCGACGTACGACATGGCCCCCTGGAACAGCGGTTCAGACGGCTTCCGCAATCATCTGGAGGGCTGGCGCGGGGTCAATCTGCACAACCGGGTCCATGTGTGGGTCGGCGGGCAGATGGCGACCGGGGTGTCCCCCAACGACCCGGTGTTCTGGCTGCACCACGCCTACATAGACAAGCTGTGGGCCCAGTGGCAGCGGCGGCATCCCGGGTCCGCGTACCTCCCGGGCGGTGGGACGCCGGACGTGGTCGACCTCCACGAGACGATGAAGCCCTGGAACGACACCACCCCGGCGGACCTTCTCGATCACACCGCCCACTACACCTTCGACACCGACTGATCGCCTGCCACCGGTCTGCCCCGCAGGACACGGCCACCTGCGGCGACCTGGTGGGCTTCGAGGAGTTCGTCGAGGAGTGCGGTCCGGAGGCCGGCTCGGCGTGGTGGGGTGACCCGCGCGCCGCTCAGCCCGCGTCGGTGTCCGCCGTACGGCACTCCGGGTGCCCCCAGCCCTGCGCGTTCTTGGCGATGTCCTCGCCTGCGGCGTACGGACGGCCGCAGACACAGCGGCCGGGGAACTTGGCCTTGATCGTGCGGGACGCCGAACCACCGCTCCGCCGGGGGGACTTGCCCCCGGCGGAGCGGCCGGTTTTGGCGGACTTCGGTTTCGGGGTGTCCGGCGAGGCCGGCGGCTCCGGGGAGCCCTGGTCACTGCCGGCCGGCTGCTGGACGATCGCCGCCTGGCTGGCGGCGCGGTCGGCGAAGTCGTTGAGCGGGTCGCCGTCGACCTGGTGCGCGGGCACATAGCGGAAGTCGACCGAGCGGCCGTCGAGCAGCTCGTCGATGCGGACGACCAGCTCCTGGTTGGCCACCGGCTTCCCCGCGGACGTCTTCCAGCCGTTGCGCTTCCAGCCCGGCAGCCAGGTGGTGACGGCCTTCATGGCGTACTGCGAGTCCATCCGGACCTCGAGCGGCACCGCCGGGTCGGTGGAGGCCAGCAGGCGTTCCAGCGCGGTGAGTTCGGCGATGTTGTTGGTCGCCTTGCCGAGCGGCCCCGCCTCCCAGCGGGCCGGTGTCTCCGCGTCGTCCGCGACGACCCACGCCCAGCCCGCCGGTCCGGGATTTCCCTTCGAAGCCCCGTCGCACGCGGCCACCATTCGTTCACGCATGCGCCCGATCATGCCACGGCCGCGCCGGTGCTCCGCCGGGCGGCTAGGACACGTCCGTGGTCTGCGGCATGTCGCCCGCGGTGGTGGTGACGTCGATCACCGAGAAGCTCGCGCCCTGCGGATCGCTGATCGCCGCGAACCGTCCGAACGGGGTGTCCATCGGGCCGAAGCGCAGGACGCCGCCGAGCCTGGTGGCCCTGGCCACCGCGTCGTCGCAGTTGTCGACGGTGAAGTACACGTTGACGTACGACGGCACCTCGGGCGGGAACTCGTCCGTCATCTTCATGCGGCCGAGGACCATGTCGCCGTCGACCTCGAACAGCCGGAAGTCGACCGCGTCGTCCTGGAGCTGCTTCGCCGTGTACGGGAACACGGCCGGGAGGAACGCGTCCGTCTTCTCCGGATCGCGGGTGAAGACCTCGGCCCAGGAGTACGCGCCGGGCTGCTCGGGCGGCGCCTCGAAGCCCTCGTGGACGCCGGCCTGCCACACGCCGAACACGGCGCCGCCGGGCTCGCGGCCCAGGCACATCGTGCCGAAGTCACCGACCCGCATCGGCTCCATCAGCACCTCGCCGCCGTTCTCACGGATCTTGCCGGCGGTCACCGCGGCGTCCGGGGAGGCGAAGTAGAGGCACCACTGCGACTGGCCCTCCTGGCCGGGCATCGGCGGGACGACGGCGGCGACCGCCTTGCCGTTCGCGTAGGCCTGTGTGTAGTTGCCGTACTCCGACGACGCATCGCCGAAGGTCCAGCCGAGGACCTCGCCGTAGAAGGTCTTGGCGCCCTCCACGTCGCTGAACATCGCGTCGGCCCAACAAGGGATTCCCTCTGGTCGTACGACCATGACCGCAGCCTTCCGGTGAGACGGTTTTTCCGGTTCCTCACGCTAGTCACCGGCTCGTCCGCTCGCGCGCCGAACACACGGGCAACCCTGAGTGACCCACGGGCGCTCCGGCGTGCGGGAGCACGCGCAGGAGGTGGTTGCACACACCGGGCGCCTTCTGCCCCATCCGGCGGGTTTGCACCCTCCGGGCCATGAAACCGCCCCCTGCACGCCGTACCCACCCGTCACTCAGGGTGTTTGGCTGGTGCACGCGGATCACCGGACCGAACCACTCCGGATGGCCCGCCCGTCTCCGTGCACCTCCTGGAGGGAATGTGTCCACAGCGGACAGCGCCACCGGTCCCGCCCTAGACGAACCCGCCCCCGAACCCGCTGCCGACGCGCAGCTCACCAGTCTCAGCACCCAGGCGGCCCGCCGGCTCGCCACGACCCACAAGTCCGAACCGCAGATGCAGGCCATCAGCTCGCGCTGGCTGCTGCGGATGCTGCCCTGGGTGGACGTCAAGGGCGGCGCCTACCGTGTCAACCGGCGCCTCCAGCTGCGCGTCGGCCGGGGCCGGGTGCAGTTCGAGCACAACGGCGGGAACGACGTACGGGTCATCCCGGAGACCCTCACCGAGCTGCCCGCGCTGCGCGGCTACTCCGACAACGGAACGCTCGCGGAGCTCTCCTCCCGGTTCCAGGCGCGTGAGGTCCGGGCCGGACAGGTCGTCTTCGAGGCCGGACAGCCGGTCACCGAGGCCTGTCTCGTGGTGCACGGCCGGTTCACCCGCTTCACCGCCGGCAAGTACGGCGGTGAGGAGATCGTCGGGGTGGTCTCCGGCGGCGACCAGCTCGGCGAGGAGGCCGTCGGGCAGGACGACCCGCTGTGGCTGACCTCGGTGCGCGCCGAGACCTCGGGCGTGCTGCTGGCGCTGCCCTGGGACACCCTGCGCGAGTTCGTGGGGCGGGTGCCGTCCCTCGCCGCGCATCTGGAGACCTACGCAGCCCGGCAGAGGCTGCCGATGAACCGCAGGGGCGAGGCCGACCTGCCGGTGCAGGCCGGGCACAGCGGGGAACCGACGCTGTCGGGGGGCTTCGTCGACTACGAACTCTCCCCCCGCGAGTACGAGTTGTCGCTGACGCAGACCGTGCTCAAGGTCCACACCCGGGTCGCCGACCTCTACAACAACCCGATGAACCAGACCGAGCAGCAACTGCGCCTGACCGTGGAGGAGATCCGCGAACGGCAGGAGTGGGAGCTGGTCAACAACCGGGAGTTCGGGCTGCTGCACAACACCGACCACTCCCAGCGCGTCAGCACGTTCACCGGACCGCCGACCCCGGACGACATGGACGAACTGCTGTCGATGCGGCGCAGGACCAAGCTGTTCCTCGCCCACCCCAAGGCGATGGCGGCCTTCTTCCGGCAGTGCAACCGGCGCGGTCTGACACCCGGTACGGCCACCGTCGAGGGGCACGAGATCCCGGCCTGGCGAGGGGTGCCGATCTTCCCCTGCAACAAGATCCCGATCAGCCCGCAGCACACCAGCAGCATCATCGCGCTGCGCACCGGCGAGGCCGACCAGGGGGTCGTCGGCCTGTACCGGACGGGCATCCCGGATGAGTTCCAACCCGGCCTGAACGTACGGTTCATGGGGATCGACGCCAACTCGATCATCCGCTACCTCGTGACCGCCTACTACTCGATGGCCGTCCTCGTACCGGACGCCGCCGGGGTCCTGGAGAACGTCCAGGTCGGCCGGACGGCCGAGTGACGGCGGGGAGTTCGCGATGAGCACACCCACGAGCACCGGGAGTGCGCTGCCCGGCCCGCCGAACCTCGCGCGCAGCATGCGGGCCCGGCGCGGTGGGGCGATCCCCGGCCTGCGGTACCGCGAGGTCGAGCCCGCCGACCCGGAGAAGGCAGCGGAGATCGACCGCAGGCTGGAGGAGTGGGCGCGCGGCCTGGACCTGTTCCCGGCCGCCTGGAACGGGGACTTCGCGGGCTTCCAGTTCGGCCGCGCCGTGGTGCTCCAGCATCCGCGCGCGCTCGACCTGGAGCGCCTCACGGTGGCAGGCAAGCTGCTGCTGGCCGAGAACATCGTCGACAACTGCTACTGCGAGGAGGACGAGGACAAGGGCGGCTCGCGCAGCGGACTGGGCGGCCGGCTGATCATCGCCCAGTCGGCGCTCGACCCCTATCACGGCCCGCCCGACCTCCAGGAGGAGTGGGCGCGCGGGGTGCAGGCCGACGGGCCGTTGCGCTCGTACCACTGGGCGCTGAAGGACTACGCGGCCGTCGCCACGCCCAGCCAGAGCGACCGGTTCGTGCACGACATCGCGCGACTGCACCTGGGCTACCTCGGCGAGGCGGCCTGGGGGGAGACGCGGTACGTGCCGCGGATCTGGGAGTACCTGGCGATGCGGCAGTTCAACAACTTCCGGCCGTGTCTGTCGATCGTCGACGCGGTGGACGGCTACGAACTGCCCGAGCAGCTCTACGCCCGCCCGGAGATCCAGCGGGTCACCGCGCTGGCCTGCAACGCCACCACGATCGTCAATGACCTGTACTCCTTCACCAAGGAGCTGGCCGCCGACCCCACCCATCTCAATCTGCCGCAGGTCGTCGCCGCCAACGACCGGCGCGGGCTGAAGGCCGCCTATCTGAAGTCGGTGGGGATCCACAACCAGATCATGGAGGCGTTCGAGGAGGAGTCGGCCGTGCTCGCCGCCGCCTCACCGCTTCTCGAGCGCTATCTCCAGGGGCTGTCGGACTGGGTGGCCGGCAACCACGAGTGGCACGCGACCAACACCCACCGCTACCACCTGCCCGACTACTGGTGACCGCCGCTTCCTGCCCCACCGTCCCGCACAGCACCATGAGGAGCCACTGTTGACCACAGCCCACGACGCCGGCACCAAGACCGCCGCGGTGCCCACCCAGTCCACGTACCAGAACCGTGTCGCGGACTACTGGAACGCCGAGGAGAACCCGGTCAACCTCGAACTCGGCAGGATCGACGACCTCTACCACCATCACTACGGCGTCGGCGCGGCGGACTGGACCGTGCTCGACGAACCCGACGCGGAACGGCGCCGGGACCGGGTCACCGCCGAGCTGCACCGGCTGGAGCACGCCCAGGCCGAGCTGCTGGCCGCACACCTCGGCCGGCTCACTCCCGCCGACCGTGTCTTCGACGCGGGATGCGGGCGCGGCGGCGGCAGTGTCACGGCCCATCTGCGCCACGGCTGCCACGCGGACGGCGTCACCATCTCCGCCAAGCAGGCCGAGTTCGCCAACGAGCAGGCCCGCAAGCGGGGCATCGACGACCAGGTGCGCTACCACCACCGCAACATGCTCGACACCGGCCTGGAGAGCGGCGCCTACGCGGCGTCGTGGAACAACGAGTCGACGATGTACGTCGAGCTGGACCTGCTGTTCGCCGAGCATGCCCGGCTGCTGCGCCGCGGCGGACGCTACGTCGTCATCACGGGCTGCTACAACGACGCCTACGGACAGGCCTCGCGCGAGGTGTCGCTCATCAACGCCCACTACATCTGTGACATCCACCCGCGCTCGGAGTACTTCCGGGCGATGGCCCGCAACCGGCTGGTGCCGGTCCATGTGGAGGACCTCACCGAGGCGGCCATCCCCTACTGGGAGCTGCGCAGTCAGGCCGGCCACCTGGTCACCGGCATCGAGGAGACGTTCCTGACCGCCTACCGCAACGGCAGCTTCCAGTACCTGCTGATCGCGGCCGACCGGGTCTGAATTCCGTTGGACGGCAACGAGGTCGGTCCTCTGCAATGGGATCCATGTGCGCTGTGAGGATGCATACGGACGAGGCCGACCTCGATGCCCCGCTGGTGAGCCGGCTCGTCGCCACCCAGTTCCCGCGGTGGGCCGGGCTGCCCGTGCGGCGGCTGGACTCCTCCGGGACGGACAACGCGATGTTCCGGCTGGGGGCCGACAAGGTGGTGCGGCTGCCCCGGCATCCCGGCGCCGTCGAGAGCGTGGCGCACGAGCAGCGCTGGCTGGCCCGGCTGGGGCCGGCGCTGTCCCTCGCCACGCCCGTGCCGCTGGAGCTGGGCGGGCCGGGTGAGGGGTTCGCCTGGCCCTGGTCGGTCTACCGCTGGCTGGACGGCCGCAATCCGGTCGCCGGTGCCGTCGAGGAGCCCCGGGCGCTGGCGGCGGACCTCGCGGCGTTCGTCACCGCCCTGCGCGGGATCGGGACGGAGGGCGGGCCGCCGAACCACCGGGGTGTCCCGCTCGCCGAACGGGACACCCCCACACGCGACGCCCTCGCCCTGCTGGCGGGACGGGTCGACACCGCCGCGGTCACCGCCCTGTGGGAGGAGGCGCTGCGGGCGCCGGGGCGGACACAGCCGCCCGTCTGGGCCCACGGAGACCTGTCTCCCGGGAACGTGCTGGTCCGGGACGGACGGCTGACGGCGGTGATCGACTTCGGCGGAGTCGGGGTGGGTGACCCGGCCGTCGACCTGATCGTCGCCTGGAACCTGCTGCCCGCCTCGGCGCGCGGAACCTTCCGGAAGGCGGTGGGCGCGGACGACGCCGAGTGGGCGCGCGGCCGGGGCTGGGCCCTGTCCATCTCGCTGATCCAGCTGCCGTACTACTGGGAGACCAATCCGCCGCTGGCGGAGAACTCCCGGCACGTGATCAAGGAGATCCTGGCCGAGGCACGTTAGCGCGCCCCCGTCGCCGGGCGCCTACTCGCCGTCGTAGGCCCTCTTCAGGGCGGCGACGTCGAGCTTGCTCATGGCGTACATGGCCTTGGTGGTGCGGGTGGCCTTCTCGGGGTCGGGGTCGCTGATCATCTCGATCAGTCCGTCGGGGATGACCTGCCAGGACAGGCCGTACTTGTCCTTGAGCCAGCCGCACGGGCCGGGCTCGCCGCCGTTCTCGGTGAGCCTGGTCCAGTAGTGGTCGACCTCCTGCTGGTCCGCGCAGTAGATCTGGAAGGAGACCGCCTCGCTGAACTTGAACTGCGGGCCTCCGTTGATGCCGACGAACTTCTGCCCGTTGGCCGTGAACTCCACGGCCAGCACGGAGCCGGCCGGACCCGGACCCGCCTCGTTGTAGCGGCCGATGTCGCCGATGCTGGAGTTCTTGAAGATCGAGACGTAGTGGTGGGCGGCTTCCTCGGCCTGGCCGTCGAACCAGAGACACGTGGTGAATCCGTCGGTGGTCATGAGTACCTCCTGGGCGTGGAACGCGGTCATCAGTGTCGACTGCCGCTCGTCCCGGAACTCATCGCTCGGGCCGTGGGGTAATCCGAACGGCCCGAGCGGCCCACCCCACTGGCGAAGGCCGAGCGCACCGTGAACCTGGTGCGCCGGACGGAGTGCGGCCGGGGCGGGCCACTTCGCGGCGCTGGAGGGTCCCGATCCGCTGGTGGGCGATGTGCGGGCGTTCTTGAGGCAGTTGCGCGAGAAGAACCGGGTCCGCGCGAGGGCGGGGGTGCTCTGCCGAGGGCGAATCTGCCACGGGCAGAGAACCCGCGTGCGGGCACGCCCCGCGGTCAAGAGTGGAGTCGACGGCAGTCACGCCACGACGAGGAGAACCGATGACTCCACTCACCACGCTCGCTCCCCGTGCCGAGGAGGGCGACACCGCGCCATCCCGCTTCGACGACCAGCTCGCCTCCCAACTGCTCGGCCAGCGCATCGTGCTGCTCGGCACCCAGGTCGACGAGGTCTCCGCGAACCGGGTCTGCGCGCAGCTGCTGATCCTGTCGGCGGAGGACCCGCGCTCCGACATCGGCCTCTACATCAACAGCCCGGGCGGGTCGGTGCACGCGGGACTCGCCATCTACGACACGATGCAGCTGATCCCGAACGACGTCTCGACGCTCGCCATGGGCTTCGCGGCCAGCATGGGCCAGTTCCTGCTCAGCGTCGGCGCGCCCGGCAAGCGGTACGCGCTGCCGAACGCGCGGGTCATGATGCACCAGCCGTCGGCCGGGATCGGCGGGACCACGGCGGACATCGAGATCCAGGCGGAGAACCTGGAGCACACGAAGCGGACCATCGAGCAGATCACCGCCGAGCACACCGGCCAGTCCCCGCAGACCATCTCGCGCGACGGCGACCGCGACCGCTGGTTCACGGCCGAGGAGGCCCGGGAGTACGGCATCGTGGACCGGGTCGTGGAGTCCCTCGCGGACGTCCGCCCGGCCGCGCAGAAGCGACGGGTGGGGATGTGACATGGGGACCTACACGATTCCGAACGTGATCGAGCGGACCCCGCAGGGCGAGCGGTCCTACGACGTGTTCAGCCGGCTGCTGTCCGAGCGGATCATCTTCATCGGCACCGAGATCGACGACGGTGTCGCCAACGTCGTCATCGCGCAACTCCTCCATCTGGAGTCGGCGTCACCGGAGAGCGAGATCTCGATCTACCTCAACTCCCCCGGTGGCTCGTTCACCTCGCTGATGGCGATCTACGACACGATGACGTTCGTCCAGGCGCCGATCTCGACGCTCTGCGTCGGGCAGGCCGCGTCGACGGCGGCCGTGCTGCTGGCGGGCGGGGACCCCGGCCGGCGGCTCGTCCTGGAGCATGCGCGCGTACTGCTCGGGCAGCCGGCCAGCGGCGGCCGCCAGGGCACGGTCTCCGACCTCGCGCTCCAGGCCAAGGAGATGGTCCGCGTCCGCGCCCAGGTGGAGGCGGTGCTGGCCCGCCACACCCACCACGACATCGCGACCCTGCGCGCGGACATGGACCGCGACAAGGTGTTCACCGCGCAGGAGGCGGTGGCGTACGGCCTGGCCGACGAGGTGCTGAGCCGGCGTCCCGTGCTGGTGTGAGACGCCGGCGGCCCGCGCGGCCCGTCAGGCGGCCAGGCAGAGCCCGTCGTACGACGACGACGTGACCGTACGGCTCCGGGCGGAGTGCCGGGAACTGAGCCGGACCAGCTCCCCCTGGGCCCGGCCGAGCAGGTCGCCCAGGCTCAGGCCGAGGGCGTGGGCGGCGGCCGCGAGAACCTCCGACGAGGCCTCCTTGCGGCCGCGCTCCACCTCCGAGAGATAGGGCATGGAGATACGGGCCGAGTCGGCGACGTCCTTCAGCGTGCGTTCCTGGGCCTGGCGCTCACGGCGAAGGACGTCCCCGACCAGGTCTCGCCACAGGGGCTCGCGCGGCGCGGCCCGCGGGCCGATGCCGGGTGCGGGTGCGGGAGCGGTGGGAGAGACGGTGGCGGCGATGCCCGGGCGCTCGGCAGGCGGGCGCAGCGGGATCACGCGGGCTCGGTTCGGCGCTTGGTTGCTCACCTCCCCAGCCTAGGAAAGCGGGCCGCCTCCGGAAGTGCCGGGCGTTGCGCCCTCGGTGGAATCGGACGAAACACCCCCTGCGTCACGGTGACCCGAAGCCCGTATGCATGGGTCCTCCCGGACGGGGTAGTCGCACCCGGAGCGGGTACGCCCGCAGGTAGCTCGCTCACGGACCGAGTGCACCGGACGTCGCACCGTGACCTTCCTGGGAGAGGCAATGGAGACCGCTGTGATCCGGACAGAGGCCAAGGCCGTCGAGGACACCGCCGTGACCACCGGTACGGCCGGCGCGCCGCTCCCGGGTATCGAGGCGCCCCGGAGCGTGGCTCCGCGGGACGCGCGGGAGCTGTCCCGTCAGTTCTTCCAGCGGCTGGCCGTCCTCGAAGAGGGCAGCCACGAGTACCAGTACGCGCGCAACACCCTCATCGAGATGAACATGTCCCTGGTGCGGTTCGCGGCCGGCCGGTTCCGCGGCCGCGGCGACGGCATGGAGGACATCGTCCAGACCGGGATGATCGGCCTGATCAAGGCCATCGACCGGTTCGAGGTCTCGCGTGAGGTGGAGTTCACCTCGTTCGCGCTGCCGTACATCGTCGGTGAGATCAAGCGCTTCTTCCGGGACACGACGTGGGCGGTGCACGTCCCACGGCGGCTCCAGGAGCTCCGCGTCGAGCTGGCCAAGGCACGTGACGAGCTCTCCAGCCGCCTGGACCGGGACCCGACCGTGCCCGAGCTGGCCACGCTGATGAACCTGGCGGAGCACCAGGTGGTCGAGGCGCAGATCGCCGCCAACGGCTACAACTCCTCCTCCCTCGACGCGGCGCTCACCGGGGACGGCCCCGAGCACGGCGAGGCGGTCCTCGCGGACTTCATCGGCGTGGAGGAGGAAGGGCTGCGGCTCGTCGAGGACTTCCACTCGCTCGCCCCGCTGATGGCCGAGCTCAGTGAGCGCGACCGGCAGATCATCCATATGCGGTTCGTGGAGGAGGCCACCCAGGCGGAGATCGGCGAGCGGCTCGGCTGCTCGCAGATGCATGTGTCCCGCCTGATCAAGCGGATCATCATGCGACTGCGCCACGGGATGCTGGGCGAGCTGGGCTGCGCCTGATCGCTCCGCCCGCGGGGATCGCTCCGCCCGCGGGGATCGCTCGGCCCGCGGGGATCGCTCCGCCCGCGGGGCGCGCGCCCTGCGGGCCCGAGACCGGGCCTAAGGTTCGAAGGTGAGCACGGCCCGGACCCGCTTGCCCACCGGCACGCGCTCCGCGGTGACCTCCGCCGCCACCGCGTGCACGATCTCCAGACCGTGCCGGCCGATGCGCTCGGGGTCCTTGGGGAACCGCAGGGGCAGTGCGTCGCTGCTGTCGTAGACGCAGACGCTGACCGAGGCCTCCGAACCCTCCAGCTCGAGGATGTACGGCCCGTTGCTGTGCCGGTCGGCGTTGGTGATCAGCTCACTGACCACCAGCAACACCTCTCCGCTCACCCGGTTGCCGATCGTGGCGCACCACTCCGTCCTGAGCTGGTCGACGAAATGCGCGGCGAAGGCGCGGGCGTCGGCTATGCAGCCGGGCTCACCGGTGTAGTGCGCCGCCCGCCGCAGCGGTTCCACGGGTACGTCGAAGCCAGTAGGTATCACTGCCCCGTCCAGGTGCTCGATCATGCGTTTCTCTCTCGAAGGCCGGAATGGCCGGACGCCGCTGGGTGTGCATCTGTGCTCGTACCCCGTACCGCGCCGCGCAGTCCAGATCAGTTTTCCTCCCGTTCGCGGGGCGGCCACGGGGCGGCCACGGGGCGGCTCACACGGCTGGTGAGCCGGCCGGTGAGCCGGGGGCCGGAGAGCTGACGCCGGAGGAAACCGCCGAGGTCGGCGGCGACTGGCTCGTGCTGTCGCCCGTCGCCGGAAGCCGCGAGGGCGAGGCCGGGGAGCTCTCGGGTTCGCTCGTGGGTTCGGACGGTGAGCTCGGCTGTGACTCGGAACCCGGCGAGTCGGGCACCGGCTGCTGGGCCGACCGGGACTCGGAGGACGGGGGCTCGGAGGACCGGGACTCGGAGGACCGGGACTCGGAGGACCGGGACTCGGAGGACCGGGACTCGGAGGACGGGGGTGTGAGTCCCCTCGACTCGGAGCTCGAGGACGGCGAGGACGGCGATTCCGGTGACGGCGGTTCCCCTGACGGGCGCACCGACGACGGCGGTTCCGAGGACGGGGACTGCGTGGACGCCCCCGAGGACGGCGGCAGCGGACAGCCCGGCGGCCGGTCGGCGGGCGAGACGCACGGCGGGGACGTCCGCGGGCCGTCGCTCGCCGGTGTGCTCGGCGTGCTGACCGTGATGGACGGCGTGAGCCTCGCCGGCGGCCGGGCCGGCCGGTCCTGGTGCGGCTTGTCGCCCGGCCGGCGGGCGAACCAGTGGTGGTCGTGTTCGGGGTCGTAGAGCACGAACACGTCGATCACGGTCACGGACGGCTTGACCACGACGGTGGTCGAGGGACTGTACGAGGGCCACGAGTCGCCGGTCCGCTTGAACCCGGACCGCTGGGCGAGCGGCGGGGTCAACGGGTTGCCGCAGGCGCAGCGCACCTGCGGCACGCCGTGCCGGTCGACCAGGACGGCCGTACCGGCCTGGAGGACGGCCTGGTAGGTGGTGGCGGCGCCGTCGCGATATCCGTGGTTGGTGACGCGGGTGTCCAGACGCAGCTGCACGGGGGTGAGGGAACGCAGGTGGGCCGGGACCCGGGAGGGGGCGACGCCGGCCACGGAGGCGAACGCCCTGTTCTTGGCGGGATCCGCCCGGAGGGCCTTGATCTGCCGCTCCACGTCGCAGCTGGAGACGTTGCGGGTGCCGCCGTACAGTCCGTCGTCCCCGCCGTCGACACCGGGGACGGTGTCCGTGGGCGGCGAGGAGCCCGACGGGGCGACGGAGGCCGGCGGGAAGGACCTGTCGGTGGTGGGAGCCTCGGTGTAGGGCTCCGGGCCCGTCTTGCCGGCCGGCTGCATGAAGACCTCGCCGACCTGGCCGGAGCCGCCGCCGCCGGATCCGGAGCCGCCTGCGTTCACCAGGGCGAGCACCAGGGCGAGCGCCGTCACGGCCACGACCGCCGTGGTGATCAGCGCGATCCGGGGCGCGGACCTCCACCGGCTCCGGCGGGGTTCCCCGTCGCCGTCGTCCGGGGAGCCGGCGCCGGACGGCTGGGAGGGCGGGCCCGGGGGAGGCTGGGAGGGCGGACCCGAGGGCGGGCCCGGAGGGGGCTCGGAGGGCGGGTCCGACAACGGGCCGGAGGGCGGTCCCGCGGGGCGGCCGGAAGACGGCGGTTCGACGCTCACGAGCACTCCCGACGTGGGTTTCCCGCAGCGCTTCGACAGATGCCCCGAGAAGACCCGGCAGGACTCAACGGGAGCGACTTGTCAGATACGCGCCGCTTTCTTCCACAACGCACCATTGTGTGCGCCGGTCGGGCGCGGCTCGCAAGCGGGGCGCGGACGGCCCCTCCCGACAGGCGCGCTCTCACAGCGCTGCTTAGCGTGGCGGGGTGAGCTCGCACACCCCGCACGACCAGGCAGTCTCCCGCCACGGCTGGGTGCGGGCGATCGTCGTGGCGCTGGCCGGACTGCTCGCCATGGCGGTGGTGGCCGCGCTGGGACTGTGGGCGGCCGGAGCCACGGACCTGCCTCAGGGCGCCTTCCCGCGGGTGATCGCGGCGACGGTGGTGACGGGCGTCGGCGGCACGGTCGAGCTGTCCGGGAACGCCGGCGGGCTCGCCGACACCCAGGCCGGTCTGACGGTGATCCCGCTGTCCGTGACCCTCGTCGGGGCGCTCGTGGTGGGCGCCGGATTCCTGCGGCCGCTACGGCACCGGGCGGTGGCGGGCGCCGCGGAGCTGGCCGGGTGGGCGGCCCGGATCGCCGTGGTGTGGCTGCTCGGCCTCCTCGGCCTGGCCCTCGCCGCACGCCAGACCTTCAAGATCTCCCTCGGTGACGACACGCTGAGCGACCTCGGTGAACTGTTCGGCGTGAGCCCCGAGGCCGGCTTCACCACGGACGTCCCCCTCACGCTCGTGGTCGGGCTGGTGTGGCTGGCCGGTGTGCTGGCGCTGGCGCTGCTGGTCTCGCCCGGGGCTCCGTTGCCGCCACGGTTGCTGCGCCTGCAACGGTCGGTGCGGCCGGCCGCGTACGCGATGGTCCTGCTGCTGCTCTGCTGCGTCGTCCTGGGCCTCGTCGTCGCGCTCGTCGTCGCGGCGACCCGCGGGCACGCCGCCGAGACCTTCGCCGTGGTCCTGCTCGGCCTGCCCAATCTGGTGTGGCTCACCTTCACGATCGGGCTGGGCGCCACCTGGAACGGCCGGGTCGCGGGTCCGTTCGAGCTGCCGATGCCGCATGTGCTGGACGAGGTGCTGCGCAGCCCGGACGACGCCCGGCTGAACCTCTCCACCCTCGCCGAGCACGACAGCCGTGTGTGGTGGCTCCTCGCCGTCGACGCGGTCCTGCTGCTGGTGGCCGCGTTCGTGATGGCGGCCCACTCCCCCGCCGGGACGCGCGTCTGGCGGCACGCGGTGCACATGGCGGTGGCGCTGGTGCTCACGGTGCTCATGATCTGTCTGGTCGGCCGGGTCTCCGCGCACTACGGACTGTCGGTGCTCGGCATCGGTGATCTGGGCGGCGATCTGTCCGGGGAGCTGTACCTGCGTCCCGAGGTGTGGTCGGCGCTGGGTCTCGCCGCCCTGTGGGGGCTGGTCACCGGATTCCTGGGCGGCCTGCTGGCGGGCGCGGCGCGGCGCCGGGGCGGCACGGGACCCCGTTGACAGCGGTGCAGGCCCCCCGGGTCGCTCGGGACCCTCCGGTCACCGGGGACGGGGGTGGAAGACCGGCCGGGCCCAGTGCGGAGGTTGCGGCGCCGACACCGGGGCGCCGGCCAGTTCGGTCGGCGGGTGAGCGGGCCTGAGTCCACCGCCCGGCGTCGGCCTCAGCTCGGCGACGAAGGCGCCGCAGGTGGGATGGCGGGCCTCGGGGCTCTTGGCGAGGGCCCGGGCGAACACCGCGTCCATGTACGGGGGGATGCCGGGGCGGGCCTCCGTGAGCGGGGGCGGATCGGCGTTCTGGTGTGCCCAGAGCAGGGCCACGTCGTCGTCGCGGAGGAAGGGCGGGCGGCCCGCGAGGCACTCGTAGACCACGCAGGCGAAGCCGTAGACATCGCAGCGGCCGTCGACCGGCTGCCCGGAGATCTGCTCGGGGGCGACATAGTCGAGCGTGCCGACGAACTGGCCGACCGAGGTGAAGCCGGTCAGGGAGAGCGACTTCTTCGTCAGGCCGAAGTCGGTGAGGTACACGTGCTCGGGGTGGTCGCTGTCGGTGCCCCGGGCGACGAGGATGTTGCCTGGTTTGACGTCCCGGTGGACCAGCCCGTGCTCATGGGCGGCGTCCAGCGCGGAGGCGACCTGCGCGGCGATGCGGACGGCGGTCGCCGGGGGCAACGGACCCTCGCGGTCGAGGAGGTGGCGCAGATCGCTCCCCTCGACGTACCGCATGGCGATGTACAGGACCCCGTCGGTCTCGTCCGCTTCGAAGACCGGCACGATGTGCGGGTGGTCGATGGCTGCCGCCACCCGCGACTCATGGGTGAAGCGCTTGCGGAACACGTCGTTGCGGGCCAGCTCAGGGGCGAGCAGTTTGAGTGCGACGGTCCGGTCCAGCCGCAGGTCGTGGGCGCGGTACACGACGGCCATGCCGCCGCGTCCGATCTCGCTCTCGATGCGGTAGCCGGCGATCCTCCGGCCGACCAGTTCGGAGGGCCGGCCGGCGAAGGGGGTGCTTCCGCGGGCCATCAGGAACCCCGGCCGGGGTTCACGATCCGGGTGGCGGTGTGGTCCTGGTCCTCGGCTGCCGCGTCCGGCGCCCGGTCCGTCGCGTAGGTGCTGAGGCGGGTGCCGTCGCCGTAGAGCCAGCTCTCCCGCGCCGGGTCGTACAGCCACACGTCCTCGCCGTCGACGACCACGCCGATCCGCAGTCCGTGGGTGCGGCGCCTGAAGGACTCGCCGTCGAGGCCCGCGTCGGCCAGTTCCTCCACCGCCGCCCGGTACCGGGCGAGGGCCTGTTCGGCGCGGCCGAGGAGCGGGCGCGGGTCGGCGGCGGTCGCGAGGGGGGCGTCGGCGGGGGGCGGGTCCTGGGGGACGGCGACCAGATAGCGGCCGTCGACCCAGGCCGACCAGCCGTTGGAGCACAGCACGCGCCCCCAGTCGCCGCGCCGCTCCATGAGCCGCACGGGCAGCAGCGGATCGAGGGGCACGGTGGGGCGGGCCGGGTCGGGGGCCTCCCAGGCGGGCATGCCGTGCTGGGGGACCACGTGTGTGGGCCGGAATCCGGGAGTCGTCATGAGCCCGCCCCTACTTCCGCATCACGGCGGGCTCGTGCCGGCGCAGCAGCCGGGAGACGAGGAATCCGCAGACCGCCGAGAGCACGACGAGCATGCCCACGTCGAGCAGCCACACCGCCGCCGAGTGCTCGAACAGCGGATCGGCGGTGATCTCCCCGGGCACGATCCTGGCCAGCCCGATGGTGCCGGCCATCGCGCCGAGCGCCCACCGTGCGGGCACCAGCCACGACAGCTGCTCCAGACCGGGCACGCCGTCCAGTGTCAGCAGCGCCCCGCAGAAGACCACTTGGACGATGGCGAGCAGCACCAGCAGCGGCATCGTCACCTCCTCCTTGTGGACGAGCGCGGAGATCAGCAGGCCGAGCATCATCGCCGTGAAGGCCAGCAGGGCCACGGCGACGGTGATCTCGATCAGGGGTGGCATCAACACGCCCTCGCCGCCGGGAGCGTTGAGGTCGACGCCGAGCAGGGCGACGAGGGTCAGCACCACCGCCTGGACGACGGTCACCGCGCCGAGGACGACGACCTTGGACATCAGATACGCCGATCTGGACAGGCCGACTGCGCGTTCCCGCTGGTAGATCACGCGTTCCTTGACGAGTTCGCGCACGGCGTTGGCCGCGCCGGTCAGGACGCCGCCGACGCACAGGATGAGCAGCACGTTCATCGCGTGCTCCCGGTCGAGTTCGCCGCCGGACAGGGCGCGGGCCATCGCGCCCATGACGAACGGCAGGGCGATCATGATCGCGAGGAAGGTGCGGTCGGCGGCGAGTGCGGCCGCGTAGCGGCGGACCAGGGTGCCGAGCTGGGCGCTCCTGCTGCGGGGGCGGAGCGGCGGCAGCAGGATGACCGGGCCGGAGCGGGGCAGCCGGGGCTGCTCGCTGTCGTTGACGACGTACTGCCGCCGGAACGGCGAGTCGCGGTACTCACCCGCCCAGTCCCGGTCCTGATCGCGTTCGAAGGCCTCGAAGGCCTCCGGCCACTGTTCGAAGCCGAAGAAGGCGAGGGCGTCCTCGGGCGGTCCGTAGTAGGCGACCCTGCCGCCCGGCGCGAGCACCAGCAGCCGGTCGCAGACGTCGAGGCTGAGGACGCTGTGCGTGACGACGATGACGGTACGGCCGTCGTCGGCGAGGCCGCGCAGCATGTGCATCACCGAGCGGTCCATGCCCGGGTCGAGGCCCGAGGTCGGCTCGTCCAGGAACAGCAGCGAGGGTTTGGTCAGCAGTTCCAGGGCGACGCTGACGCGTTTGCGCTGGCCGCCGGAGAGGCTGTGCACGGGCTGGCCCTCGCGCTGCTCGAGCCCCAGCTCGCGGATGACCTCCTCGACCCTCTCGCGGCGCTCGGACTTGGCGGTGTCCTGCGGAAAGCGCAGCTCGGCGGCGTAGACGAGGGCGCGGCGCACGGTCAGCTGGGCGTGCAGGATGTCGTCCTGCGGGACGAGTCCGATGCGCTGGCGCAGCTCGGCGTAGTCGCGGTAGAGGTCGCGGCCGTCGTACACGACCGTGCCGTGATCGGCGGGGCGCTGGCCGGTGAGGGCGCCGAGCAGCGTGGACTTGCCGGCGCCGCTGGGGCCGACGACCGCCAGCAGGCACTTCTCCCCCACCGGGAAGGACACGTGGTCGAGCAGGACCTTGCGGCCCCGGTCGACGGCGACCGTCAGGTCCTGCACGTCGAGGGAGACCTCGCCGGTGTCCACGTACTCCTGGAGCTGGTCGCCGACGAGGCAGAAGTCCGAGTGGCCGATGCCGACGATGTCGCCGGGGTCGAGCGGGGCACGGGTGACGGGCAGCCCGTTGAGGTAGGTCCCGTTGTGGCTGCCCAGGTCGACGATCTCGTGGCCGCCCTCGGGCAGCGCGCGCAGTTCCGCGTGCCGGCGCGAGACGACCAGGTCGTCGACGACGAGGTCGTTGTCGCCGGCGCGGCCGATGCGCACCGTGCGCGACGGCAGCGGCCGGACGGAGGTGGGCTCCCGGAAGGTGCCGGTCACACCGGGCATGGAGACCGCCGACGGGCGTTCCGCCGGGGGCGGGGGGCGGCCCGACAGGACGAGGCAGGGGCCGTCGTCCGGGCTGCCGATGCGGATCACGCTGCCGGGGCCGACGCCCCACTCGTCGACGCGCCGGCCGTCGGTGTAGGTCCCGTTGGTGCTGTGTTCGTCGGCGAGTGTCCAGTGGTCGCCGTCGGGCCGCAGCACCGCGTGGTGCCAGGAGACGCGGGTGTCGTCGATGACGATGTCGCTGAGCGGGTCACGTCCGATGCGGTAGTCGTGGCCCGGGATCAGCACGCTGGAACCCGTCTCGGTCTCCAGCACGAGTTCGGGCGCGGTCGAGGAGACCGGTCGCTCCACCATGTCCGAATTCTATCGATTAGCACCTCTGCGTGCCCAACGGGCGGCGGGGTCTCAGCCGACGGGGAGGACGAGCGCCGGGACGGTCCGCTGCATCCGCAGCGCGTCGACGGATTCGGCGAGCAGCTCGTACTCGGTGGTCTCGTCGCTGATCGCGATCCGCACCAGCCGCCCGCCCGCCAACTCGTCGGCCACCAGCTCCTGGCGTCCCAGGTCGGCGCACCAGGCCCGCAGCAGTTCGGGCACGTCCGGCACATTGTCGGCGACCGGGACCAGGGCGCCCGGCGGGATGTGCTCGCTCTCGGGCCGCGGATCCAGCCGTTCGGCCATCCAGGAGGCCCGGTCGCGCAGCCACCACAGCGCGAGCGCCAGCGTCGGCGCACGGTAGGTGCCGAGCGGTACACCGATGCGCCGGCCGTCGCAGACGCCGTACGCGGTGACATGGCACAGGAATTCGTCGTGCACGTCTCTCTCCCCCGGTGCTCGCCGGCCGGTCGTGCCTCGCTTTCCGTGCGGCTCCTGTGGGGTGAACTGCCCCTGACCTTCGAGTATGTTCACTCTTGAAACACTGTCACCATGACTTTCCGGCCAGTCTCTTGGCATATTCCGTGTCGTTCATGGCCGAAATCCGGCGAGCACCGGATCCCGTCGTCATTACCCGACAGGTAATCGACCCGGACGGCGGGCGCGGGCAAGGTGGTCACACCGGATCGGCGATAACCGAGATCCGGGACCTGACCAGTATCGATGACCTCATTGGAGGCCGATTCACGATGTCCGCGAACACCGACCGTTACGAGAACGCCGTCGCCCGCTACTTCGAGGCCTGGAATGCGCGGGGCCCCGAGGCTTTGGCCAAGGCTGTTACCGCCGCGTGGGCCGTGGACGGGGGCTACACGGACCCTCTCGCCGACGTCCGGGGCCATGAGGGGATCGCGGCCGTGATCGCGGCGACGCACGCGCAGTTCCCGGGCTTCACCTTCCGCCTCACCGGCGCTGTCGACGGGCACCACGACACGGCCCACTTCTCCTGGGAACTGGTCAGCGAGGCCGACGGGGCGGCGCCGGTGGCCGGATCCGACGTGGTCGTCCTGGACACCGAGGACCGGATCGCCTCCGTCCTCGGATTCCTCGACCGGGTGCCCGCCGGATCCTGAGCCGGCGGGCGATGAATTCCTCCGCCCGCGGCGGTCCACCCATCAGCAGATCACCGCGAGCGGAGGACGTCATGAGCGCAACCGGAACACTGAATACCGAATTCACGGCCGTCCCGCGCGAGAGCCCGGCGAAAGGCGGCCGGACCTGTGTCGTCCGGCCGGAGCCCGCCGAATTCTTCGGTATCCGCGGACTGGTCAAGATCCGCGGAACGGTGGACGGACATCCGTTCCGGAGTTCGTTCATGGCCCTCGGGGACGGCGCCCACGAACTTCCCGTCGATGCGGAAGTGCGCAAGGCGGTCGGAAAGCAGGAGGGCGACGCGGGGACCGTACGCCTGACCGAACGGCTCAGCCGTTGATGACCGCGTCGATCCGGGTCAGCTCCTCGGCGTCGAAGTCCAGGTTGGCCAGGGCGCCGACGCTGTCCTCGATCTGCCGGGCGCTGCTCGCGCCCACCAGCGCGGAGGTCACCCGGCCGCCGCGCAGCACCCAGGCCAGCGCGAGCTGGGCGAGGGACTGGCCACGGGACTTGGCGATGTCGTCGAGGGCGCGCAGCTTGCCGGTGAGCTCCTCGGTGACCGCCTCGGAGTTCAGGAACGGGCTGTCGCTCGCCGCCCGTGAACCCTCCGGGATGCCGTCCAGGTAGCGGCCGGTCAGCAGCCCCTGCTCCAGCGGCGAGAACACGATCGACCCGACCTGGAGCTCGTCGAGGGCGTCGAGCAGGCCCTCGCTCTCGGGGCGGCGGTCGAGCATCGAGTAGCGCGGCTGGTGGATGAGCAGCGGGGTGCCCAGCTCACCGAGGATGCGGGCGGCCTCGCGGGTCTGCTCCGCCGAGTAGTTGGAGACACCGGCGTAGAGCGCCTTGCCCTGCTGGACCGCGGTGTGCAGGGCGCCCATCGTCTCCTCCAGGGGAGTCTCCGGGTCGGGGCGGTGCGAGTAGAAGATGTCGACGTAGTCCAGGCCCATCCGGGTCAGGCTCTGGTCGAGCGAGGACAGCAGGTACTTGCGCGAGCCCCATTCGCCGTACGGGCCCGGCCACATCAGGTAGCCGGCCTTGGTGGAGATGACCAGCTCGTCCCGGTAGGGCGCGAAGTCCGCCTTCAGCGCCTCGCCCAGCGCGGACTCGGCGGCGCCGGGCGGCGGCCCGTAGTTGTTGGCCAGGTCGAAGTGGGTGATGCCGAGGTCGAAGGCGCGGCGCAGGATCGCCCGCTGCGTCTCCACCGGACGGTCCGGGCCGAAGTTGTGCCACAGTCCGAGCGACAGCGCGGGAAGCTTCAGGCCGCTGCGTCCGGTGCGCCGGTAGGGCATGTCGGCGTAGCGGTCGGTGTGTGCGGTGTACAACGCGACTCCAGGAAGGGTTGGCACGGAAGAACGGTTTCGGGAACCTTCACCCACTCTGGTCGACCTGCGGGTAGTGGTCCAACAGAAGAATCCGATGGAATTGTGCGGCTACGCTTCTCAATCATGGAACTGCGCCACCTCCAGCACTTCGTCGCGGTCGCCGAGGACCAGCACTTCACCCGGGCCGCCGAACGCCTGATGGTCTCCCAGTCGGGCCTGTCGGCGTCGATCCGGGCCCTGGAGCGGGAGCTGCGCGCTCCGCTGTTCGTGCGGACCACCCGGCGGGTGACGCTCACGGAGGCGGGCAGGGCGCTGCTGGCCGAGGCCGAGCGGATCCTGGCGCAGGTACGGGCGGCCCACGAGGCGGTGGCGGCCGTGCAGGGAGTGGTGCGCGGCACCCTCTCCGTGGGCACCGAGCAGTGCATCGCCGGAGTGGACGTGGCCGGGCTGCTGGCGGCGTTCCGGCGGCGCCATCCGGATGTGGAGATCCGGCTGCGGCAGACCGGCTCGGGCGCGCTCGGCGAGGAGGTGGCGGCCGGCCGGCTCGACCTGGCCTTCGCCTACCGCACCCAGCCGGACACCGACCAGCTCCGCTGCGCGCCGCTGGCCACCGAGCCGATGTACGTGCTGTGCCATCCCGACCACCGTCTCGCCGGGGCGTCCGCGGCGCTGACGCCGCGGGACGTCGCGGGCGAGGTGTTCGTCGACTTCCATCCGGACTGGGGGCCGCGCCGCGCCACCGACGCCGCGTTCGCCGAGGTGGGAGTGCGCCGCACGGTCGCCCTGGAGGTCAACGACGTGCACAGTCTCCTGGACCTGGTGGACGAGAACCTCGGCGTCGCCGTCGTGCCGCGCCACTTCCGGCACAAGCGGGAGGCGCTCACCGCGCTGCCCCTCAAGGGCACCGGCGAGGCGGTGTACGAGACGGTCGCGCTGCTGCCGCCCGCCAGGTCGACCAGCCCGGCCGCCCGGGCGCTGATGGCGCTGCTGGAAACGGGGAGCGGGTGAGGGCGGGGTGCGCGATGGTGGACGTATGCATGCCAAGGACATCCTCATCGACGGGTACCGCCGCATCCAGGAAGAGGTCCACGTCGCCGTCGAGGGCCTGGACCCCGACGACCTGAACGCCCGGCCCGCCGACGGGTCCAACTCGCTCGCCTGGCTCGTCTGGCATCTCACCCGCGTCCAGGACGACCATCTCGCCGACGCCTTCGGACTCGACCAGGTGTGGCTGGCCCAGGACTGGGAGAAACGGTTCGGCCTCGACCTGCCGCGCCAGGACACCGGGTACGGGCACAGCGACGCGAAGGTCGCGAAGGTGCGGGTCTCCGACGGCGGCCTGCTGACCGGGTACCACGACGCCGTGCACGCGCAGAGCCTGGAGGCGCTGCGCGCGCTGACGGCGGCGGACCTGGAGCGCGTCGTGGACGAGCGCTGGGACCCGCCCGTCACCCTGGGCGTACGGCTGGTCAGCGTCCTGTCCGACGATCTCCAGCACGTCGGACAGGCCGCCTACGTCCGGGGACTGCTTCAGAGCGCGGCTGCGTAACCCGGAAGGACGACGTCCTCGATGAGGGCCCTGCGCTCGTCGAACGGCAGGAACGCGCTCTTGAGGGCGTTCACCGTCACGGTGCGCAGGTCCTCGAGGGTCCAGCCCGCCTCCTGGACGAGCAGCGACATCTCGCGCGTCATCGTCGTACCCGAGACCAGACGGTTGTCGGTGTTGAGGGTGACGCGGAAGCCGAGGTCCTTCAGGGCGGTGATCGGGTGCTCGGCGATCGAGGTGGCCGCGCCGGTCTGGAGGTTGGAGGTCGGGCACATCTCCAGGGCCACCCGGCGGTCGCGCACCCATCCCGCGAGCCGCCCGAGCTTGCCGTCCACGATGTCGTCGGTGATGCGCACGCCGTGGCCGATGCGCTGGGCGCCGCAGACCTGGAGGGCCTGGTGGATGCTGGGCAGGCCGTGGGCCTCGCCCGCGTGGATGGTGAAGGGGACGCTCTCGCGGCGCAGGTGTTCGAAGGCGGCGAGGTGGTCGGCGGGCGGGAAGCCGTCCTCGGCGCCGGCGATGTCGAAGCCGACGACACCGGCGTCCCGGAAGGCGACCGCGAGGTCGGCGGCCTCGCGCACGCGGTCGAACATCCGCATGCCGCAGAGCAGCGTGCCGACCCGGACCGGCGTACCGGCCGCCGACGCCTTCGCCATGCCGGCCGCGAGGCCCTCCTGGACGGTCTCCACGACCTCGGCGAGGCTCAGCCCGCCGTTGACGTTCAGCTCGGGGGCGTAGCGGACCTCGCCGTAGACGACTCCGTCGGCCGCCAGGTCGAGCACGTACTCCTCCGCGGTGCGCAGCAGGCCCTCGCGGGTCTGCATGACGGCGAGGGTGTGCTCGAAGGTGGCTATGTACCGCACCAGGTCACCCGAGTTGGCGGCCTCGAAGTACCAGGCGGCCAGCTCGTCGGGGTCGGTGGTGGGCAGGGTGTGGCCGACCGCGTCCGCGAGCTCGACGACGGTGGCGGGGCGCAGGCCGCCGTCGAGGTGGTCGTGCAGGACGGCCTTGGGAAGACGGCGGAGGGTGTCGGTGTCGATGTGGGACGCGGTCATGAGTGTGTGTTCCTCGGCAGGTGGTTCTCAGGTGGTGGCGGGCTGGAGCAGGTCCCAGCGGTTTCCGTACAGGTCCCGGAAGACGGCGACGGAGCCGTAGGCCTCGTGGCGGGGCTCCTCCAGGAAGGTCACGCCGGCGGCGAGCATGCGGGCGTGGTCGCCGGCGAAGTCCTCGGTGTGCAGGAAGAACCCGACGCGGCCGCCGGTCTGGTCCCCGATCCGGGCGCGCTGGGCGTCGCCCTTGGCCCGGGCGAGCAGCAGCCCGACGCCGTCCTGGCTGTCCCCCGGCCGCACGACGACCCAGCGGGCGCCGTCGGGACGGGGTTCGTCCTCGACGAGCCGGAATCCGAGCGCCTCGGTGTAGAAGCGGATCGCCTCGTCGTAGTCGTCGACGACAAGCGTGACCAGGGCGATGCGACTCATCGTGGCCTTTCGGGGAGCGTGCGGGAGGCTGTCGGAGGTGCGATTGACGGGTGAGGTTATACGTAAAACCTTTCGCACGCCAGTCGCCTCCGCGGCGGTGACCTAGGTCGCGAGCCCGAGGGGCGGTCGGGACCGTGGTCCGAGGCGGAGGGCCCCTCTCCGTCGCTACCGTCCCGGCCATGAAGATCACGGAGCCGCCCCGCACCGGCGGGCAGCGCAAGCGGGAACTGCTGGACCGGCTGGACCGCGAAGTCGACATCTGGGTCGCCACGGCGGACCGGGAGGGGCTGCCCTGTCTCGTCGCGCTGTGGTTCGTCTGGGACGGCGAGCACCTGTGGCTGTCCACCCGACTCACCAACCCCACCGGCCGCAACCTCCGGGAGGGCGGCCTGGCCCGCCTGGCCTTCGGGGACACGCGGGACGTGGTCCTCGTCGACGGCGAGGTCGAGACGTACACGCGGGAGGAGGTACCGGAGGGGGCCGCCTCGGCGTTCCTGGCGAAGACGGGCTGGGATCCGGGCCGGGACAGCGCGTCGTACGCCTACTTCCGGGTGCGGCCGGTGGCGGTGCAGGCGTGGCGCGAGGAGCACGAGCTGCCTCGGCGGCATCTGATGCGGGACGGGGTGTGGGTCGTGTAGACGCCACCACCCGGACCCCGCCGCCCGGACCCCGCCACCAGGCGCCGCCGCCCGGCGCCGTCGCCCGGATCCCGACAGACGGCGAGGTCCGGATCCCGACAAGTGGTGGGGTCCGGGGACGAGCCGGCGTCGGCGTCGGTCTCCGGCGCGCCGGGCTCGTCGGGCGTCGGACCGCCCGAGCCGTCGGACCCGCCCGAGCCGTCGAACCCGCAGGACCCGTCGGAGCCGCCCGACCCGTCGCCGGATCAGTTCTCCGGCGTCCCACCGGCGCCGCGGTGAGCGGCGTTCAGGCGGTTCAGTTCCTCGGCCGTGAGGCGCAGCGCGCCCGCCGCCACGTTCTCCGCGAGGTGGCCGGGGTCTCCGGTGCCCGGAATGGCCAGCACATGCGGCCCCTGGGCGAGGGTCCAGGCGAGGCGGACAGCGGCGGGGGACGTGCCGTGGGCATGGGCGACGGCGAGCACCGCCTCGTCATGGGCGGTGGTGGCGCCGTGGGCTCCGCCGTCGCCGGCGATGGCGAAGAACGGTACGAAGGCGACGCCCTGTTCGCCGCAGACGCGCAGGAGTTCCTCGGTCGCGGGGGCGTGGTGGCCGAGACCGTAGCGGTTCTGCACGCTGACCACGGGGGCGATGGACTGCGCCTCGGCGAGATGGCGGGGTTCGACGTCGGAGATGCCGAGGTGGCGGATCAGTCCGGCTTCGCGCAGCTCGGCGAGGGCGCCGAAGTGCTCGGTGATCGATTCCTGCCGCATCCGGCGCAGGTACACCAGGTCGAGGTGGTCACGGCCGAGCTGGCGCAGGTTCTCCTCGACATGGCCGCGCAGGTCCTCGGGGCGGGCCGAAGTGCCCCACTCCCCCGAGCAGTCGCGGAAGGGGCCGACCTTGGTGGCGATGAGCAGGTCTTCCGGGTACGGGGAGAGCGCGCTGTTGATGAGCTCGTTGGCGGAGCGGAGGGCGGAGAAGTAGAAGGCGGCGGTGTCGATGTGGTCGACGCCGAGGTCGATCGCTCGCCGCAGGACGGCTATGGACCGGCCGCGGTCGCTCGGTGTGCCGAGGTGGAAGGCCGCGCTGCCGGTCAGCCGCATCGTGCCGAAGCCGATGCGGCCGACCGTCAGGCCGCCGATGTCCCAGGTGCCCGCGGCATCCGCGGTGATCGTTCCGGAGGTCATCCGGGCAGTCTCGCACGCACCGCGGGCACCGGTCCGAGCCGGCGACGCGGGCCCTCAACAGGCCACGGTCTCCTCGCACTTGCGCAGCGCCTCCTGGACGTCGCGGCTCCAGTGCCGGGCCGTGCGGGGGGTGGCCGAGGACACGGTGTGCACGGTCGGCTCCCGGCGTTCGGGCAGCGCGCCGGACCTGGCGCGGCGTCGCTCCTTGGCGGGCGGCGCGCCATGGGCGACGACCTCTTCCACGATCTCGGCCAGATCCCCGTCGGGAAGCGGCAGTTCGAGGTCGTCGTCGACGAAGCCGACCACGGCCGGCACGTACTCCACCAGGGCCCGCAACGCCTCGGGCAGTCCTCTCCCACCGCGGCGCAGACCGCTGAGCACATGCAGGGCGGTGGCGATCTCCAGTTCGGTGGCCTCCCGGCTCAGCGTGGCGGGGGTGATCTCCGTGTGACGCAGCCACCAGTCGGCCTCCTCGTCCTCCCCCATCGAGCGGTGGTGGAGGTAGAGGCAGTACGAGGAGACGGTGTCGGAGGCCCCGGCACCGTACTGCCACCAGAAGCGGGCGCTGTCCTCGCAGTCGGCGAGGTAGAGGAGGCTGCCGAGGATCCGTGCGCCGGAGGGCTCGGGCAGGGAGCTGCCGAGGAAGTTGCCGAGGCCCTTCAGGGCCCCGGGGCGGGTCAGCAGCGCCTCGCAGAGCGCTCTGAGGTCCCGGGCCGCGGGGTGCACCCGAGAGCGCCCGCGGGCCGCCGCGGCGCGCTGCGGGCACACCCGCGCCGTGGGCTCGTCGCAACCGCCCGCCGCGACCCGGGCGGCGATCCGGGCCTCCGCGGCCTCGATGTCCGAGCGGCTGTAGGGGGCCGTGGGCATCAGGCGCGCCCCCGCCAGCAGGGTGTCGATGTCGCTCGCGGTGTCGAAGGTCATGACCGCTCCGCCTCCTCCTCGGCGCACGCTGTGTAGATCTCCCGCAGCCGGCGTTTGGCATAGCGTTCGGTGGACCGCACCCCGGCCTCGGTGATCCCCAGCTGGAACGCCACGTCGGCGGTGCTGTAGCACTCGCAGTAGCGCAGCCGGATGACGTCCCGCTGGCGCTCGGGGAGGGCGGAGATCGCCCGGAACAGCCGCAGGTTCTGCTCGATCACCTCGAAGGCGTCCTCGGCGCCCTGGAGGGTGACCGTCTCGAAGACGGCCGTGTCGATCAGCGTGGCGCGCCGGCCACGGGCCCGGGCGTGGTCGATGACACGGTTCTTCATCACCCGCCAGGCGTAGGCGGCGGGGTTCTCGGCGCGCAGTATCCGCGGCCACTGCCGGGCGATCTGGACGAACGCCTCGTCCACGGCCTCCTCGGCGTCAGCCCGGCAGCGCAGACAGCGCTCGGCCTCACGGACGTAGCGCGGGCGGTGCATCCGGTGGAAGGCGCTGAAGTCCAGGGGCAGCTTCTCCGGCGCCCGCGGGTTCCCCGCGGGTCGCAACTCCTCCTGGGTCACCGATCGCCCCCCGGGAGCCGGTGGTCCATCTCCCGGACGCCCACCCGCACGAGTGCGGCGACGAACCGGCGCGCGAGGGTGAGGACGCCGGGCCCGAAGACCCGGAGGGCTAGCACGGACAACGCCACGTCGCGGGCGAGCTGTTCGAACTGGTCGTTCACGGACCCTTCGGTCCTTCCGCTGGCGGTGCGGGGCTCAGGGGCCCCGGAAGGCATCGGTCACACCTTCTGCCTCCACGGCGTCCGGCGGTGCCGTTTCGTGCACTCCGGATTCGAAAGTCCGATGGAATTGGTCGTTTCGGACTACGGACCGTGCCGTTCCGGGCCAATACCCGCTCCCTGGCCGCCGCTTGGCGGGCTACTTCCGCCCACTCACGTCCGTTTTCGCCCGTTTGCGCCAGCTGCCCACGTCTCGCGCCGTTCAGTGCAGCGGCTTCTCCAGCACCGCCTTGCGGTGGCTGAACGTCTCGATGGAGTAGCGGCCGTGGTAGTTGCCCATCCCGCTCTCGCCCACCCCGCCGAACGGCAGGTCGGAGACGGTGAGATGAGCCAGCGGCAGGCCGTAGCCGAGGCCGCCGGAAGACGTCTCGGCGGCGATGCGGCCCCGGGTGTCGCCGGACTCGGTGAACACGTACAGGGCGAGGGGCTTGTCACGGTCGTTGATGAAGGCGATCGCCTCGTCCAGGCCGTCGACGGTGACGATCGGCAGGATCGGGCCGAAGATCTCCTCCCGCATGACGGGCGACCCGGGGTCGACGTCGGCGAGGACGGTGGGCGCGAGGTACCTGTCCGTACGGTCGGCGCCGCCGCCGACCACGATCCGGCCGGAGTCGAGCAGAGCGGCGAGCCGGTCGAAGTGACGTTCGTTGATGATGCGACCGTAGGCGCCCGAGGTCTGCGGGTCGGCGCCGTAGAGCGTCTCGACCGCGCGGGTCAGCAGGGGTTCGAGGGCGGCGGCCGTCTCCGGGTCGGTGAGGACGTAGTCGGGGGCGACACAGGTCTGGCCGGCGTTGAGGAACTTGCCGCGGGCCAACCGGTCGGCGACGACGGAGAGATCGGCGTCCCGGTCGACGAACGCCGGGGACTTGCCGCCGAGTTCGAGGGTGACGGGGGTGAGGTGCTCGGCGGCGGCGCGCAGGACGACGCGTCCGACGGTGCCGTTGCCGGTGTAGAAGATGTGGTCGAAGCGCTCGGCCAGCAGGGCGGTGGTCTCCGGGATCCCGCCCTCGACGACGGCGACCGCGTCGGTGTCGAGATACGCCGGCAGCAACAGGGCCAGCGCGGCGGAGGTGGCGGGCGCGAGCTCACTGGGCTTGACGACCACCGCGTTGCCGGCGGCGAGGGCGCCGACCAGCGGGGCGAGCAGAAGCTGGGCGGGGTAGTTCCAGGGCGCGATGACGAGGACGACGCCGAGCGGGTCGAACTGCGTCCACGCGGTGGCGTCGGCGCCGAGGTGGGCCGGGACCGGGGCGGACTCGGGGCGCAGCCACGCGTCCAGGTGATCGAGGGTGTGGTCGATCTCCCGGACCGTGAAGTCGATCTCGGTGCGGTACGCCTCGGTGGAGCTCTTGCCCAGGTCGGCGCGGAGGGCGTCGGCCAGGTCGGCGCCCCGCTCCGTGAGCAGCTCGCGCAGGCGGCTCAGCTGCTCCGTGCGCCAGGCGACGGGCTTGGTGCGGCCGGTGCGGAACGTGGCGCGCAGCCGGGCTACGACGTCGGCGGGCTGCTCGGGAGTGGCGGCGGTGGTCACGGTGCCTCACTGGGGTGCGCGGGCCTTACGGCCCTGGGTCTCGGTGCGAGCGGTCGGCTCGGCCTGGGTGGGAGTCGGCTCGGCCTCGGTGCGAGTGACGAGCTCGATGTATATGCCAACCTTTCATGCACCAAAATACATTCCCCGGGACGCGAACTACTTCACCGGCGCCTCACCGCCGCCTGAGGCGAGCGCGCGCCTGCGCCGGTCGAGGAAGGCCCGTTCCGCCGGGCTCTCGCTCAGCGCGAGGGCCGCCTCGTAGGCCGCCGCGGCCTCCGTGACCCGGCCCAGGCGGCGCAGCAGGTCGGCGCGGACTGCGTGCCGGACGTGATAGTCGTCGAGGTCCAGCGCGTCGACGAGGTCGAGGGCCCGGCCCGGCCCTTCCGTCTCCGCCACGGCGACGGCCCGGTTCAGAGCCACGACCGGGCCCGGGGCGAGCTCCATGAGCTGGTCGTACAGGCGCAGGATCTGCCGCCAGTCGGTGTCGGCGGCGGTCGGCGCGTCGCAGTGGACGGCCTGGATCGCGGCCTGGACCTGGTACGGCCCGGGCCGGTTGCGGCGCAGACAGCGGCGGACGAGCGACTGCCCCTCGGTGACCAGGTCCCGGTCCCATCGGCCGCGGTCCTGCTCGGGCAGCGGTACGAGCGTGCCGTCGGCGTCCTCCCGCGCGGTCCGGCGGGAGTGGACGAGCAGCATCAGTGCCAGCAGTCCGGTGGCCTCGGGCTCGTCCGGCATCAGCTCGGTGAGGAGCCGACCGAGGCGCAGGGCCTCGGCGCACAGGCCCGGGTCGCCCCCGTACCCCTCGTTGAAGATCAGGTAGACGACGGCGAGCACGCCCTTCAGCCGGTCGGGCAGGTCGGCGTCGCGCGGCACGCGGTACGGGATGCGCGCGTCCCGGATCTTCGCCTTGGCGCGGACCAGTCGCTGGGCCATGGTCGGCTCGGGGACGAGGAAGGCGCGGGCGAGCCGGGCGGTGGTGAGTCCGCCGAGGAGGCGCAGGGTCAGGGCGACCTGCGCCTGCGGCGCCAGCGAGGGGTGGCAGCAGGTGAAGATCAGGCGGAGCCGGTCGTCGCGCACGGGGCCCTCCTCCGCGGGTGGCCCGGCGGCGTACAGCAGAGAGGCCTCGGCGTGCCTGGCATCCCGGGTGGACTCGCGGCGCAGCCGGTCGACGGCCCGGTTGCGGGCGGTGGTGATGATCCAGCCGGCCGGGCTCGGCGGCACACCGGTCTGCGGCCAGCGTCCGACGGCCGTGGTGAAGGCGTCCTGGACCGCCTCCTCGGCGAGGTCGATGTCGCCGAGGAAACGGACCAGGACGGCGACGGCCCGGCCGTACTCCGCGCGGAACACGGCCTCGACGTCCAGGGGCATCAGGCCTCGCCCATGAAGGGCCGCACCTCGATGGGAAGGGTGGTGGCCCAGGTCGCCCGCCGGCCCCAGTGCAGGGCTGCGTCGAGGTCCGGCGCCTTGATCAGGCAGATCCCGCCGAGGTACTCCTTGCCCTCGGCGTACGGCCCGTCCGTGACGAGGACGTCGTCGGCGCCCGGCCGCAGCACGGTGGCGGTCTCCGGTCCGTGCAGCCCGCCGGCGAACACCCAGGCGTCGGCCTCGCGCAGCTCCCGGTGGAACGTCTCGAGGTTGCGGTTGATCTCCGCCATCCCCTCGGCCGACGGCGGCTCGCCCTCGCTGGGCGTGATCACGCTGAGCAGGTAGTACTTCACGACGTCCTCCAGGTCTCGTGCCGTTTTGTCACCTCCTACACGAACGGAGGTCCCCCGGATCGACACCCCGCTCCACGCAACCGGAAGAATCCCGCCCATGACCGCACCGCACCCCCTCGTCATCCGCGCCCGCAGCCTCGCGGACGATCTCCTCGCCCCGCACGCCGAACAGGTGGACCAGGAAGAGGTTCCCGCGAGCCACCTCGCGCAGATCCGGCGCTCGGGCCTGCTCGGGCTGAACGCGCCGAAGGAGTACGGCGGGGCAGCGGCACCCGGCGCGGTGGTGCGCGAGACGGCGGAGATCCTGGCCGGGGCGTGCTGCTCGACCTGGTTCGTGCAGGCGCAGCACCACACGCCGGTACTGACGCTGGCCGGCAGCGAGGGTCCGGTGCGCGAGCGCCTGCTGGGCCCGCTGGCGACCGGTGAGCTGCTGTCGGGAGTCGCGTACGCGCACCTGCGGGCGTATCCGCGCGTCCCCGTCCGGGTCACCCCCGAGCGGGCCGGCTGGCGCTTCGAGGGAAGTGTCCCCTGGTACACGGGGTGGGGCCTGAACGATCTGCTGCTCCTCGCCGGAGTCACCGAATCCGGCGAGGTCCTGTTCGCCTTCACCGAGGCGCGGGAACAGCCGGGCCTGCGGGCCTCGGCCCCGATGCGCCTCGCCGCCCTCACCGCGGCCCGCACGGTCTCCCTGACACTGGACGGTTTGTGGCTCCCGGAGGAGGCGGTCGCGCTGCGCACCCCGCACGAGCGCTGGGCGGCGGCGGACCGGATCAAGACGGTGAACGCCAACCCTGCCGTCTTCGGTCTCACGCAGGCGGCCCTGACCCTGCTGGACGAGGACACGGCGCACCCACTGCGCGCCCGTCTCACAGAGGTCCGCACCCGGGCCTACGCGCTGGCCGACGGTGCGGCGCCGCAGGAGCACATGGCGGACCGCCTGGCCCTGCGGACACAGGCCTCCGAGGTGCTGCGGGCGGCGACCACGGCAGCGGTGGTGACCGGCGGCGGCCGCTCGATGCTGCTGACGAACAGGGCCCAACGCCTCGCCAGGGAGGCCCTGTTCCTCATGGTCCAGGCCCAGACGCGGGAGTCACGGGCGGCTCACCTCGACGCGCTGACCGGCTGACGGCGCACGCCCCCGCTCCGGTTCACCGGCCGGCTTCCCCTCCGGGTCGCGTCACCGTCGTCTCCTCCACCGGGCCGCCGTCCGGGTGCTCGCCAGGGCCACCCGGGGATCCGGCGCCGGCCCGCTGCCCGGCAGCCGGTGGTCCACTCGTACCGGCCTGCCCGGGCCCGTCCTCCTCCATGACGGCGGCCTTCTCCCGGTCGCCCGCCTCTCCGGTCGGTCCGCCCACCTCCGACAGGGTCAACTGCGCCCGGTCGTCGACCAGACGGGTCACCAGGTGCTGGGCGGCGCCGAAGACCGCGGCCCAGGCGAGAACCTGCGCCCTGCTGTCCAGGTCGCTGAGCCCGGGCACGAAGGCGCCTCTGATCAGCAGCACCCCGAGGAAGGCCGACAGGGCGCCGGTCGGGAACTTCAGCACCGCCGACGCCAGCGGGAGCATGTAGGGGGCGCTGGTGCCCCGGATGCGGCGCAGCGAGGCGATGACGGTGAGTGCGGCGCCGACCAGCCCGGCGATCTCGACCGTGAGGATGTCCTGCGGCCGGGCGAGGTCGCTGGGGACGGTGTTCGCCGTCATGTCGTGGTACTCCGCGCTGGGGCAGACGACGTGCATCTGGTTCGGGTCACCCGCACTGGCCTTGGGC
Source organism: Streptomyces sp. NPDC060002 (assembly GCF_042737245.1). NCBI lineage: Bacteria > Bacillati > Actinomycetota > Actinomycetes > Kitasatosporales > Streptomycetaceae > Streptomyces > Streptomyces sp. NPDC060002. The sequence goes on along the minus strand of NZ_JBHWUW010000007.1, from coordinate 207,347 downwards.
GCGAAACACAGGCTGAGCGAGCGGGGGTCCAGCCAGCCGTAGAGCGCAAGGCCCGCCACGCCGACGAGGACGAGGAGCGTCGCGGTCCAGAGCATGTTGCGCAGGCTCCGGACCCGGGCCAGTTCGGCGTCCAGGTTGCTGTACGCGCTGTCGAGCGCCCGGGCCAGCAGTTCGCGGTCGCCCGGCGTCAGCTCGCCGGAGACGATGTGCCGGATCCGTTGGGCGAGCCTGACGCGCCGGGGGTCGCCCTGGGTCAGATGCCGCTCGACCAGCGCCATGACCTCGCTGGCGCGGCCGACGGCCTCCGCGTCGGGCACCAGTCGGAGCAGCAGCACGTCGGCGCCGCGCAGATTCGACCAGACGCCTTCACGGGCGATCGAGCCGGACCAGGGCCGCCGCCACCCGAACTCCTCGTCGGCCGCGGAACGGGCCTTGTCGAGATGACCTTCCACGCCGTCGAGGTAGGCCCTGCGGCAGTCGTCGCACGGCCGCCTGGTCTCCTCTCGTCTCAGCTGTACCTCGAGACAGGCGAGTCGCGCTTTCGCCAGGGCCCGCCATCGCGACCGCGGTGGCCCGGTGCGCGATCCGAGAGCGAGGCGTCGGGCACTGCCCCGGGTACTGTCCCCGGCCGCCAGGGAAATGCCCATTGCCGACCTTCCTTCGTCAGCGCCGTGGGCGGGCTATTCACTCATGTGGAGAGCGGGTACATGGAGTTTCTCCCACGAACTCCGCCCGGGAATGCCGTCGGCGTCGCTGCCGTGGAAGCCGATTTTCTGCTGCCACTTGGCGTAGGACCTCCGGTCGGCCTCGCTCCACTGGAGGTCGGGCTCGTCGGGATACGCCGAGCAGCCCTCCTCGATGAGGCGCCAGCCCATGACCTCGATGATCGGGCTGCTCACGGACGACTGGAAGAAGTCCTTGCCCGGGAAGGGCTCGTCGTCGTCGACCGGCACCACGACCGGCTCCGTGACGCGGACCCGTTGTCCCGGGTGAATCAGGTTCGGATTCTTGATCTGGGGATTCCACTTTCTGACCTGGGCCAGTGTCACATGGAACATGGCCGCGATTTCGGAGAGCGAGTCGCCCTCCCTCACCACATAGAAGTCCGGTGTCGCGTTCATACGTCCATGCTAGTGACGGATCGAGAAGATTTCGACACGGGAAAAACGGCCGCACGACGGCCAGTTGAATATTCATTGAATTCCGGCATCCGTGCGGCGGAACGCATTCCTCAGCTCGTGAACGGCACCTGCGCCGAGGGAGCGCCCCCGGTTCGGAACGGATGCCGCCACAGCCCCTCCCCGGCCAGCCTGGGCAGCACGCCCTCCCCGAACCAGTACGCCTCTTCCAGATGCGGGTACCCGGACAGCACGAACTCCTCGATCCCCAGGGCCGCGTACTCCTTGATCAGCGCGGCGACCTCCGCGTGGCTGCCCACCAGCGCGGTGCCCGCGCCGCCACGGACCAGACCGATCCCGGCCCACAGGCCGGGATGGATCTCCAGCCCGTCCCGGCTGCCGCCGCCGTGCAGCGCGAGCATCCGCTGCTGTCCCTCGGACTCGCTGCGCGCCAGCCCGGCCTGGACGGACCGCACGGTCTCCGCGTCGAACCCGGCCAGCAGCCGGTCCGCCTCCGCCCAGGCCTCCTCCGAGGTGTCCCGGGTGATGACATGGAGCCGGATGCCGAAGCGGAGCGTCCGCCCCTGCTTCGCCGCGAGCCCTCGGATCCGGGCGATCTTCTCGGCGACCTGGGCCGGCGGCTCGCCCCAGGTGAGGTAGACGTCGACGTACTTCGCGGCGATCTCGCCGGCGATCGGCGAGGACCCGCCGAAGTACACCTCGGGCACCGGATCCGGCACCCGGGCCAGCTTCGCGTCCTCGACCCGGAGGTGCTCGCCCTCCAGGTCGACGGTCTTGCCCTCCCACAACTCCCTGACGATCTGCAGGAATTCACCGGTACGGCGATAGCGGTCGTCCTTGTCCAGGAAGTCGCCGTAGGCCCGCTGCTCATGGCTCTCGCCGCCGGTGACCACATTGAGCAGAAGCCGTCCGCCGGTCTGCCGCTGGAACGTGGACGCCATCTGTGCGGCGAGCGTCGGCGAGACGAAGCCGGGCCGGAACGCGACCAGGAACTTGAGCCGCTCGGTGTGCTGGCTGACCATCGCCGTGGTCAGCCAGGCGTCCTCGCACCAGGCGCCGGTGGGGGTGAGCACGCCCACGAAGCCGAGGTCCTCCGCGGCGCGGGCGATCTGGCTCAGGTAGGCGACCGTCGGCGGCCGGTCCCTTCCGGAGGCGGTGGCGGGGGTGCCGTGTCCACCGCCGACGACATGGCGGCTGTCGCCGTTGGTGGGAAGGAACCAGTGGAAGGTGAGGGACACGTGGGGTCTCCGATCAGGAATGTCCGTCGGTGCGTCTGCCGGGCTGCCGGTCCGCTGGACTGGCTGCCCGGCTGCCCGTCCGAGGCGGTCCGTCGCGCGCTAGAGCAGGCCGTGGCGCGGCGGCCGGGTGCCGTTCAGCACGAACCGTCCGAGGTGCTGGATCTTCCAGCGGGTCGGATCATGCAGGGTGTGGGTGCGGGCGTCGCGCCAATGCCGGTGCAGATTGAGCGAGTTGAGGGCGGAACGGGCCCCGGACACCTCGAACAGGGCGCTGGAGACCTCCACCGCCGCCCGTGCCGCCTGCACCTTCGCGGCGGCCACCGCGAGAGACGCCTCGGCGGCCGTGTCGTCGGTGAGATCGGCACGCGCCGCGTCGACCGACCGGGCGGCCTCGCGCAGCAGTGCCTCCGACGCCCTCACCTCCAGGGCGAGTTCACCGAACCGCTGGATCAGCAGCGGATCCTCGGCGGCCGTCTCGACGCCGCTCTCGAACCACGGCCGGCTCCTGGTCCGCACGAACTCCGCCGCTTCGGCCAGCGCGCCCGCGGCGATCCCCGCGTCGATCGCGCAGTGCAGCAACTGGGCTACCGCACCGTGGAGTTGTGGCCCCTCGAAGGTGAGGTGGTGCGGCAGGACACGGTCACCCGGCACCGGCACGCCGTCGAGGCGGACGGTGCCGCTGGCCGTCGTCCGCTGCCCGAGCCCGTCCCAGTCGTCGACCACGGTGAGGCCGGGCGCGTCGGACGGCACATAGGCGACGTGCAGCCTGTCGCCCTCGGCGCGGGCCAGCACCGGGATCCAGTCGGCGAAGAGCGCGCCGGTGGAGTAGTGCTTGACGCCGGTCAGGACGTACGAGCCGTCCGGCCGAGGCTCCAGGCGGGTGCGGATGTCCTGGACGTGCTTGCCGCCGGCCTCCGACTGGGCGTTGCCGAAGCGCCGGCCGGCGAGCAGCTCGGCGAAGAAGAACTTCCGTTGCTCCGGCGTGCCCTGACGGCCAATCACATTGGCATAGGCGAAGTGGCTCTGCGGGATCTGGGCGAGGCTGCCGTCGGCGCTGCCGAGCAGACGGAAGATCTCCGCGAGGGTCCCGGCGCTCACGTCCGCCCCGCCGTGGTCGGCGGGAACGGTGACGGCGAGCAGCCCGGAAACGGACAGCCGGTCCAACTCGGCACGGGGCAGGCGCCGTTCGGTGTCACGCGCGGAGGCTCCCGCACGGAACTCCGCTGCCAGCGAGGCGGCGACGACGAGCGCCTCGGCGTCGTCGGCGATGACATGGGCTGACATCGTGCGCTCAGCTCGCCGCGGCCAGGTACGTCGTCCGCCCGAGCGCGGCCGAGAACTGGTCGAGGACGTGGGTGAGCGCCTCGGTGGCGGTCGCGGCGACCGTGATGGAGCCGTCCTCGTGGGCGGTGATGTCCTTGTCGAGGGTGAACCAGCCCTGCACGATATGGGCCGCGCCCATGGAGTTGAGCACGGGCCGCAGGGCGTAGTCGATGGCGAGGACGTGGGCGGTGGAGCCGCCGGTGGCCAGCGGCAGGACCGTCTTGCCGGTGAGCGCGTACTGCGGGAGCAGGTCGAGGAGCGCCTTGAGGACACCGGAGTAGGACGCCTTGTAGACCGGGGTGGCCACCACGACACCGTCGGCGCGCGCGAAGAGCTCGGTGGCCTCGACGATCGCCGGGTGGCGGAAGTCGGCGCCGAGCAGGGCCTCGGCCGGGATCGTACGGACGTCGAGCGGGATCACCTCGTGACCCTGGGCGGCGAGCCGCTGGTCGAGGTGGCGCAGCAGACGGCCGGTGCGGGAGGAGGCGGAAGGGCTGCCGGAGACGGACAGGACGGTGGCCATGGGTCCTCTTTCGAAGGAGCCCGGGGCACCCCGGCAGGGCGGGGCGCTCCGGTGGGAGCGGTCAGGAGTACCAGATGGGTTCGGGCAGTTCGCCCGCGAGGACCCGGCGGCCGGCCTCGCGGCGCCCGCGGGCGACGGGGTCGTGGAGCGTGTGGGAGCGGTCAGACATGCGGGGGGACGAACTCGTCCTGTGTGCGCTGCTCGGTCCTGCTGGTGACGAGCCCCCCGCTGACATCGAGGACCCGGTAGGCGAATTTCACGGGCGCGGCAGGCATCCGGAACTCCTGGTGCGGATTCTTTCGGGCACACCGAATTCACGGGGCGCGCCGGCGCCGACGGGGGTGCGGACGCCAGGAGGTGGGCGGGCACGGTGAATTCAGGCGGGGAAAAGGAAAAGCGCGGCGGATGGCGGGGAGGTGATCAGGCCGCGGCGCAACAGGAGGCGCTGGAGACGCGCGCGAGGTCGACATGGCGTCGCCGCGTGAGGTCCAGTCGCATCTTCATGTCCCCGATCGTGGCAGCCGCCCGCGACAGCAGTCAAGGCAAACCCGACCGGTCTCGTATCGCGGACCATTGAATTTCACGAAGGTGTGACAGGGAAACCCTTGAACAGGGGTCCGGTGAGCCCGCATTCTTCCGTCGTGCGTACGGAACAGCTGGAATACATCGCGGCGGTCACCCGGCTCGGTTCGCTGCGTCGGGCCGCAGAGGAACTACGGCTGTCCCAGCCCGCGTTGAGCGAGACCGTGCGGAACCTGGAGCGGGAACTCGGGGTGGACCTCCTGGAGCGCAAGCGGTCCGGTGCCACCATGAGCGCGTCGGGCCGGGAACTCCTGCCGCACATCATCGGGGTGCTGGACGCGGTGGACCGGCTCCGCTCGGCGGCGGGCGAGCAGCACCGGATCAGCCGGATGGTGCGGGTCGGCACGGTGAACGCGGCGACCGTACCGCTGCTCATCCCGGTGGTCCGGGAGTTCCGCGCCGCGCATCCCGTCACCCAGGTGGAGGTGGTGGGCGCCCAGCAGACCGACATCCACCGGCTCCTGCTGGAGGGCGGGTTCGACCTCGGCCTGGTCAACCATCTGGAGGGCGACGACGTGCCCGCCGAGTTCGAGTCGACCGAGTTGCTGCGCGGCCGGCCGGTGGTGTGCGTGCGGCCGGACAGCCCGCTGGCCTCGGCCCCGTCGGTCTCGGTGGACGACCTGCTCGGCGTACCGCTGATCGGGATGCGGTCGGGCTATGTCATGCATCGCTATGTCCATCGGCTGCTCGACGGGCGTGGCCTGTCCTTCGCGTACTCCACCGACGGGGCGGAGATGGGCAAGCTGATGGTGGCCGAGGGGCTGGGCGCGACGGTCCTGCCCGACTTCAGTGTGATGGGCGATCCGCTGGAGCGGCTCGGGGCGCTCACCCACCGGCCGATCAGCGGCGACACGACACGGGTGCTGCTGATGCTGCAACGGCGGCGGGCGGAATCCGTACCCCAGGCCGCGCGGGACCTGCACGAGGTCTTCGTGCGGACGGCACGGACGCTGAGCGCGACGCCCGAGGCGCCGTAGGGACGGGAACCTACCGGGGCCACCGTCCCGCCGTGCCCGGGCCGCGCCTGCCCGCGGGGGATCAGTCCTCGTCGCCGAGCGGGACCACGACGAGGAAGGCATCCGACTTCAGGTCCATGACCACGGTCGCGGGCTCCCCCTCGGCCCGCCGCCGCGCCGCGTACTCCTCCGCCGGCCACGATCCTCGCGGGGATCCTGCGGGGAACCGCTCCAACACCTTCGCGCCCATAGCGGCAGACACCTCCCGTGCGAAACGGACAACCTCTCCGGGGTTTCCGTTGCCCCGGATCGGCGCGATCATGTTCAGGCCCGTGCCGACGGCTCGTCACCCGCCCTGGCGCGGCCGTGGCCGAGCCGTCCCGGCCACCAGGCGGGGGCGCCGATGTCCCGCACCAGCGCGGGCACCAGCAGCGAGCGCACGACGAGCGTGTCGAGCAGGACGCCGAAGGCGACGATGAAGGCGATCTGGGCGAGGAAGGCCAGCGGGATCACCCCGAGAGCGGCGAACGTGGCGGCGAGCACCACGCCGGCCGAGGTGATGACGCCTCCGGTGGTGACCAGACCCCGCAGGACGCCCTCCCGGACGCCGTGCCGCAGGGACTCCTCACGCACCCGGGACATGAGGAAGATGTTGTAGTCGACGCCCAGCGCCACCAGGAACACGAAGCCGTACAGCGGCACGGACGGATCGGTACCGCCGAAGCCGAACACATGCCGGAACACCAGACCGCAGACACCCAGGGTGGCGAGGAAGTTCAGCGCCACCGTGGCCACCAGCAGGGCGGGCATCAGCAACGAGCGCAGCAGGGCCGTCAGGATGAGGAAGATGATGGCGAGGACGACGGGGACGATGAGGGTGCGGTCGCGTTCGGCGGTGCGCAGGGTGTCGTACCGCTGGGCCGTGTAGCCGCCCACGAGGGCGTCCGCGCCGGGCACGGCGTGCAGGGAGGTGCGCAGGCGCGCCACGGTCCGCAGGGCGGCGTCGCCGTCCGCGGCGGAGGCGAGGGTGACGTCGACCCGGACCCGCCCGTCGACCACCAGGGGTTCGCCGCCGGGCCGGCCGGACGCGCCGGCGCCGGCCGCCGAGGCGACTCCCTCGGTGTCCCGGGCCGCGGCGAGGACCTCCGCCAGTCGGCCGGCGTCCGCGACGGCCACGGTGGGGTTGCCGGAGCCGCCGGGGAAGTGCCGGCCCAGGGTCTCCTGCGCGGCGACGGAGGGGGCGTCGTTCACGAAGGTCTCGTCGAGGGGTACGCCCCTCGAGGCGAGCGTCGGGGCGAAGGCGGCCCCGGCCAGCAGGACGGCGAGCGTCACCGCCCAGACCCGGCGGGGCGCCCGGTCGACCAGGTCGGCGACACGCCGCCAGACGCCTTGGCCCGTGCCGCCCGCCGTCGTACGGGCGGGCCAGTACGCGGCCCTACCGAGGAGGACCAGGACGGCGGGCAGGAAGGTCAGCGCGCTGAGCACGGCGCAGCCGATGCCGATGGCGCCGACCGGTCCGAGCGCGCGGTTGTTGGTGAGGTCGCTGAGCAGCAGGGCGAGCAGCCCCAGGGCGACGGTCGCGGCGCTGGCCACGACGGCGCCCCAGGACTTGCGCAGCGCGGCCGTGACGGCGGCGAACCGGTCGGCGCACGCGGCGAGTTCCTCCCGGTAGCGGGCGGTGAGCAGCAGGGCGTAGTCGGTGGCGGCGCCGATCACGAGGATGGAGAGGATGCCCTGGACCTGTCCGTCGACGCGCACCACGTCGTGGTCGGCGAGCGCGTACACGACCGCGCAGGCGAGGCCGAGGGCGAAGACCGCGCCGAGGATGATCACCAGCGGGAGCAGCACGCTGCGGTACACGAGCAGCAGGATGACGAGGACGGTGGCCAGCGCGACGCCGAGCAGCAGTCCGTCGATGCCGGCGAAGGCGTCGGACAGGTCGGCCCGGGTCGCGGCCGGTCCGGCCAGCTGGACCGTCGCGCCGGGGACGCGTTCGGCGGCGGCGCGGATCCGGTCGAAGGTGGGGGCGAGGTCGTCCCCGAGATCGGGGCGCAGGGGCACCACGCCCTCTATGGCCTCCCCGTCCTCGGAGAGCAGCGCGGGCGACACGTCACCGGCCACACTCCGGTCGGCGGCGAGGGAGTCGAGGGCCTGGCCGGCGGCGTCCAGCCGGCCCTCGATGGCGGTCCCGCCGGCTCCGGCCTCGGCGTCCTCGGTCCAGACGACGATCGCCGGGAGCGTCTCGTTCTGCCGGAAGGCGCGTTGCGCGGCGATGACCTCCGTCGACTCGGCGCTGCGCGGCAGGAAGGCGGCCTGGTCGTTGGTGGCTACCTCGCCGAGCCGGCCGGCGTAGGGGCCGAGGACACCGCCGACGCCGAGCCATACGAAGACGAGGAGGACCGGGACGAGCCAGCGGGCGCGTCGGGGGGTGGTGGACATCGTTCTCCAGCTCAGAAGGGGCTCGGAAGGGCTCTGAAAGGGCTCGGGCAGCGGCACGGGTAGCTCGACGGCACAGGTATATCGACAACAAACAATCTCAATGATTGAGTAGGTTGCCGCCGAGTGATCGTAGACGCTGCCTGTCCTTCTGCGCTCGGCCGGTCCCCGGATGCGACGGACCGCGGCTCTTTCAGCGCCCGGGAGCGGTGATCCCGGAGAGTTCCTCACCCATCGCCGTGAGGAAGCGCAGCACCACCGACAGTTCCTCCTCGGTGAACCGCGAGCGCGCGGCCGAGGTCGCCTCGGCCAGCGGCCGGAAGTAGGTGCGGGCCACCGACCGGGCATCGGCCTCGTAGTACAGGTGGACCACCCTGCGGTCGGCGCTCTCCCGGACCCGGCGGATGTGCCCCGCACGCTCCAGCCGGTCCACACACGCGGTGACGGCGCCGGAGGTGAGCCCGAGATGCTCGCGCAGCCGCTTCGGGGTCATCGGCCCCTCCGCGTCCAGGATCGCGGCGAGCGCCTGGACGTCCGTCGCGTGCAGCCCCTGATCGCCCGCGAACCCGTGCGCCAGCCGGTTGATCTCGCCGTTCATCCGCCGCAGCCGAACCGCGAAGGCGTGCAGGTCGGCAGGCGTCCCGGACGCCTCGGACGGCTGTCCCGGCACCCGCCCCTCACGGTCGTTCGCTGTGGCCACGGGACCAGCGTAGTCGCCGTCCGCGATCACTCGTTCGTGCGCACAAGCCCCGGACGCATCCGCGGCCCTCCCGCGCGTGGAAGCGATCTGCGAGAGAGCCACCGACGCGAAGGAGCGAGGACTCATGACCGCAGACGGCAGCGGCACACTGTGCCTGGTGACCGGCGCCACGGGATACATCGGCGGCCGGCTCGTCCCGGAGCTGCTGGCGGCGGGCCACCGGGTGCGCTGCCTGGCCCGCTCCCCCGACCGGCTGCGCGACCACCCGTGGGCCGGCGACGTCGAACGGGTGCGCGGGGACGTCACGAACGCCGCGTCGGTCGCCGCGGCCCTGGAGGGCGTCGACGTCGCGTACTACCTGGTGCACGCGCTGGGCAGTGGCGACGACTTCGAGGAGACCGACCGGCGGGCGGCACGGATCTTCGGCGAGCAGGCGCGGGCGGCGGGTGTGCGCCGCGTCGTCTACCTCGGCGGCCTCACACCGGCCGGGGTGCCCGAGCGGGAGCTCTCGCCGCATCTGCGCTCCCGCGCCGAGGTGGGGCGGATCCTGCTGCACTCGGGCGTGCCCACCACCGTCCTGCGGGCCGCGGTGGTGATCGGCTCGGGCTCGGTCTCCTTCGAGATGCTGCGCTATCTGACCGAGCGGCTGCCGGTGATGGTCACTCCGAGCTGGGTGCACACCCGGATCCAGCCCGTGGCCGTCCGCGACGTGCTGCGCACCCTCGTCGGCTCCGCCGGGATGCCGGCCGACGTCAGCCGGGCCTTCGACATCGGCGGGCCGGACGTCCTGACGTACCGCGAGATGATGATCCGCTACGCCGTCATCGCCGAACTGCCCCGCCGGCTCATCCTGTCCGTGCCGATGCTCACCCCCGGTCTGTCCAGCCACTGGGTCGGTCTGGTGACCCCGGTGCCGGCCTCGATCGCGCGGCCGCTCACCGAGTCGCTGCGGCACGAGGTGGTCTGCCACGAGCGGGACATCGCCCGGTACGTGCCGGACCCGCCCGGCCATCCGCTCGGCTTCGACGAGGCGGTCCGGCTCGCCCTGCGCAGCGTGCGGGAGGCGCGGGTCGCCACCCGGTGGTCCTCCGCGTCCTTCCCGGGCGCCCCCAGCGACCCGCTGCCCACCGACCCCGGCTGGGCCGGCGGCAGCCTCTACACCGACCGCCGCGAACTGGCCGTCGACGCTCCTCGGGAGTCCCTGTGGCGGGTGATCGAGGGCATCGGCGGCGACAACGGCTGGTACTCCTTCCCGCTCGCGTGGGCCGTCCGCGGCCGGCTCGACCGGCTGGTCGGCGGGGTGGGGCTGCGCCGCGGCCGCCGGGACGCCGCCCGGTTGCGGGTGGGCGACTCGCTGGACTTCTGGCGGGTCGAGGAGATCGAGCCAGGACACCTGCTCCGGCTGCGGGCCGAGATGCGGCTGCCGGGCCTGGCCTGGCTGGAGATGTACGCGGAGACGGACACCGGTGGCCGTACCCGTTTCCGTCAGCGCGCCCTGTTCCATCCGCACGGGCTGCTCGGCCACGCCTACTGGTGGAGCGTCTCCCCCTTCCACGCCCTCGTGTTCGGCGGCATGGCCCGCAACATCGCCCAGGCGGCGGTGGCGGACGCGGCGGCGCGGGCGCGGGAGCAGGTCCGCTGAGCGGCCGTGTGAGGAGACCTGCCCGCCCCCTGCATCCGCCGAGCCCCGCTTCCCGGAAGCAGTTGATCGTCAGAACCCCTGCCCCGGAGCCCTGCCATGAACGTCTCGGTCGTCCTGTTCACCGCCGACCTGCGTCTGCACGACCACCCGCCGCTGCGCGCGGCCCTCGACGGGGCGCGGCAGGTGGTCCCGCTGTTCGTGCGCGACCGGGCCGTGGACGCCGCCGGGTTCGCCGCGCCGAACCGGCTGGCGTTCCTCGCCGACTGTCTGCGCGATCTCGACGCGGGGCTGCGCGAGCGGGGCGGCCGGCTCGTCGTGCGCTCGGGCGACCTGGTCGAGCAGGTGTGCCGGGTGGCCGCCGAGGCGGACGCGGACGAGGTCCATCTGGCCGCCGACGGGAGCGCGCACGCGCGGCGTCGCGAGGAACGGCTGCGCCGCGCCCTGGAGGCGGAGGGCGTACGGCTGCATGTGCACGACGCGGTGACGACCGCCGTCGGCCCCGGTGCGGTGACCCCGGCCTCCTCGGACCACTTCGCCGTCTTCACCCCGTACTTCCGGCACTGGTCGCAGTGGCGGCTGCGCGAGCCGCTCGACGCGCCGCGGGCCGTGCGGGTGCCGGACGGGGTCGGCTCGGAGGAGCCGCCCACCCGGAAGGGACTGCCGGGACTGTCGCCGGGGCTGGCCGAGGGGGGCGAGAAGGAGGGCCGCGAGCGGGCCGCCGCCTGGCTGCGGTCGGGCATCGGCGCCTACGAGGACCGGCACGACGACCTGGCGGGCGACGCGACCTCCCGGTTCTCGCCGCATCTGCACTTCGGCACCCTGTCCCCGGTGGAACTCGTCCACCGGGCGCGCCGCGAAGGCGGGCCGGGAGCCGAGGCGTTCGTGCGGCAGCTGGCCTGGCGCGACTTCCACCGTCAGGTACTGGCGGCCCGGCCCGCCGCGGCGAGCGCCGACTACCGCACCAAGCACGACCGCTGGCGTTCGGAGCGGACGGCGGGCGAGGACGTCGAGGCCTGGCGGGACGGCCGTACCGGCTATCCGGTGGTGGACGCGGCGATGCGGCAGCTGCGCCACGAGGGGTGGATGCACAACCGGGGCCGGCTGCTCACCGCGAGCTTCCTCACCAAGACGCTGTACGTCGACTGGCGCGTCGGCGCCCGGCACTTCCTGGACCTGCTGGTCGACGGGGACGTGGCCAACAACCAGCTCAACTGGCAGTGGATGGCGGGCACCGGCACCGACTCACGGCCCAACCGGGTCCTCAACCCCGTCACCCAGGCGAAGCGGTACGACCCCGACGGGTCGTACGTACGGCGCTGGCTGCCGGAGCTCGAGGGCGTGGCGGCGCCCGCGGTGCACGAGCCGTGGAAGCTGCCGGGCCCGGACCGGGCGGCGCTCGACTACCCGGATCCGATCGTCGAGCTCTCCGAGGGACTCGCCCGCTTCAGGCGTGCCAGGGAACGCTCCTGAGCACCCGTCAGGTGACTGCTCCAGGACCGGCTGACCGAGGCGGGGGTCGAGGTTCGGGCCGGTGAGCCGTGGGCGCCGCACGTGGCGGTGGACCGCAACCTGGTCACCGGCCAGAACCCCGCTCCTCGCCCCGCTCGCCACCGAGCTGCTCGAAGCACCTGGGCTGACCCGCTCGGCCACGGGCGGACGTGGCTCGTCAGCCGGCGCAGGCCCCGGCCAGAATCGTCAGGGCGTCGCTCAGGCCGGTCGGGCGGGGCAGGCCCGGGGTGGGCCGGCCGGCCCAGCCGGGCCCGGCGAGCATCACGGTCGGGGCCCGGCGGGCTCCGGTGACGCCCCAGCGGGTCTCGGCGATGTGCCGGGCGAGGGGCAGGCTCGCGGTGGAGCGGGCCTGGGCCCACAGGACCACAGCGACCGGACCCAGTCGCCGCACGGCCGCGGTCAGCGCCTCGACGGGCACGGCCGCCCCGAACATCCGGGCGGGGACGTCGAGTTGACCGAGCCCCGCGTTCAGCGCCTCCAGCGGCAGGCTGTGCTGCTCGCCCGGCACACAGGCCAGCACCACCGGCCCGGGACCGCCCGCCGCGTCCTCCGACACGACAGCGCGGGTGGCGCGGCGCAGGGCGGTGGAGACATGCCAGGACAGCAGGTGCTCCACCTCGACGTACCGGTCGCCGGACGAGGCCCACTTGCGTCCCACGGCGTGCAGCGTCGGGACCATCACCTCCTGCCAGGCGACGGTGAGTCCGTGCCGTTCGACGGCCGTGGTGAGCTGCTCCGCGACGGCCGGCGCGTCGAGCCGTACGGCGGCGCGGGCCAGCCCCCTGCACTCCTGGCGGACGTCGCCGCCGAACGGGAGGGCGCCGGCCGCGGCCGGCCGTTCGGCGGCCGCGCCCACCGCCTCGGCGGACGGCGGGAGCACCCCCGCCTTCGCCGCTCGGGCCGCGTCCGCGGGCGGCACACCGGACGAGGTGAGCCGGCACATCCTCTCCAGTACGGCCACGTCGCCCGGCCGCCAGCGCCGGTGCCGTCCGTCGGCGCGGACGGCGGGCCCGATGCCGTACCTGCGGTCCCAGGAACGCAGGGTGGTGGGGGCCACGCCCAGTCGGCGGGCCAGCGCCCCGGTCGTCAGGCCGGCGTCGTCGGGGCTCGGGAATGGGCTCATAGGGCGACGATACGACGCAGAAACGACGCATGTTGAGGCGCCTGGCGCGCGGCTCGCAGGATGAGGTCACCGGGGCACGCCCCGGAGGACGTCCCGGAGCGGCCTGAGCGCAGGCCGCCCGACGCGAGGAGCCGTCGTCATGAGCCCGCAGCCGACCGTCGTACCCTGTCCCGTCCCGACCGAGGAGTCGCTCGCCGACGAGGAACTCGCCCGGGGCCTGGCGTCGGGGGACGAGGAGTCCCTGGCCGCCGTGTACCACCGCTGGCGCACCCTGGTGCACACGCTCGCCCGGCGTTCCCTGGGCGACACCAGGGAGGCCGAGGACGTCACCCAGCAGGTGTTCCTCGGGGTGTGGAGCGGTCGCGCCGGCTACCGGCCCGAGCGGGGCGCGCTCGGCGGCTGGATCGTGGGCATCACCCGGCGCAAGATCGCCGACGCGCTGGCCGCCCGGACCCGCCGCCAGGAACTCGTCGCCTCGGCCGGCTCCTGGCTGACCCTGCGCGACCCCGGCCGCGGCCGTCCCGAGGAGGCCCTCGACCGCGTGCTGGTGCGCGGCGAGCTCGCCCGGCTCCCGGCCCCCCAGCGGCAGGTGCTGCGGCTGACCTTCTACGAGGATCTGACGCAGACGCAGATCGCCGAGCGCACGGGCTGGCCGCTGGGCACGGTCAAGAGCCATGCCCGGCGCGGCCTGCTGCGGTTGCGCGGCCGTCTGGAGTCCGGGCCGTACGGCTGAGGCCCCCGTACGGCCGAGGCCCCCCTTCCGCACGCGCGTTCCCTGGGCGAACCGAGATTCGACGCACAAACGCTGCGTTCGAGTTCGCCCAGGAACAGCGGTCGCGGACCAATCCCCCGCCCCTCGTGCACCGGATTACGTCCGGACCTGCCGCACTCCCGAAGGATCCCCCCGTGAAAGAAGCCGTCCACATCGGCCGGAACCCGGCCTCCCAGCCGGATCCCCAGGAACTGCTGGGCGCGGTGGCCCTGGGCGACCAGGAGGCCTTCGCCGGTCTCTACGACATCGTCGCGGGGCCGGTGCTGGGGGTGGTGCGCGCGGTGCTGCGCGACCGGGCGCAGTCCGAGGAGGTGGCCCAGGAGGTGCTCGTGGAGGTGTGGCGCTCGGCTCCCCGGTACCGCCCCGAGCGCGGCTCGGCCGTCAACTGGGTGCTGACCATGGCGCACCAGCGGGCCGTCGACCGGGTCCGGTCGGTGCAGGCCGCGGCGGCGCGCGAATACCGGGCCGCCCTGCTCGACCACGCGCCCGAGTACGACGAGGTCATCGAGCAGGTGGAGGCCCGGCTCGAACGGGAGCAGGTGCGGCGCTGTCTGCGCACGCTGACCGAGCTCCAGCGGCAGGCGGTGGAGCTAGCCTACTACCGGGGGCTGACGTACCGGCAGGTCGCCGAGGCGCTGGCGGTGCCGCTCGGCACGGTGAAGACCCGCCTGCGCGACGGGCTGATCCGGTTGCGCGACTGCCTGGGGGTGAGCGTGTGATCACTTCGGATCTGCACACGCTGTCGGGCGCGTACGCCCTGCACGCCCTGGAGGACGACGAGCGCGCCGCCTTCGAACGCCACCTCGCGGACTGCGAGGCCTGTGCCCGTGAGGTCGCGGAGTTCACCGCGACGGCCGCCCGGCTGGGGCTGGCGATGTCGGTGCGGCCGACGCCCGGCGGGCGGGACCAGGTGCTGCGGCGGATCGCCGAGGTCCGGCAGGTCACCCCGGCCCGGACGCCCTGGGACCGCTCCGGACGCAGGGCACGAAGGGCGTGGTGGGCGTCCCGCTGGATGCTGGCCGCCTGCCTGGCGGCGACGGCCGCGCTGGGCGGCACGACGGTGTGGCAGTACCAGCGCGCCGAGGACGCCCGGGCCGAGGCCGGCCGCTCCGAGCGCGCGTCCGCGGAACTGTCCGCGGTGCTCGCCGCGCCCGACGCCCGCTCGCGCACGGTCCGGCTGGCGGACGGGGCCGAGGGGACCGTGGTGGTGTCCGCGAGCCGCGACCGTGCCGTGTTCCTCGCCGCCGGGATGGCCGAGCCGCCGGGCGGCAAGGTCTACCAGCTGTGGTTCGACGAGCACGGCGTCATGCGCGACGCGGGGCTGATGGACCCGCGTCGCACGAGCCAGGCGGTGGTCCTGCGGGGAACGGTGGACGGCGCGTCCGCGATGGGCATCACGGTCGAGCCGGCGGGCGGCTCGAAGGAGCCCACCTCACCGCCCGTCGCACTGCTGCCGTTCCCCACCTGATCCGGGCGGCCGCCCGGATCGGCGCCTGGTACTGCAACGGTGTTCGTTCTGAGTGCTGGGCAGTTTTCAAGGGCTGTGTCCGCGTCGTTTGTGGTGACTGGCTCTGGCTTGGTGCTGGCGTCGTCGGCGCCATGTCGACCAGGGCGGACTTCGACGCGGGCCCAGTCGTGGATCCGCCGGCCGTGTGCTCCCTCGCCGCAGGACCGGCGTTTCCATTTCTGCCGGGGCAGGCCGGGAAACAGGTCGTGGACGGGGTGGTCGAGTGCCCAGCGGGTGACGACGGTGTCGTAGGTCCGGGTCGGCGTCGGCCTGCGCCGGTGTCAGCAGGGCCTGGAGGTCGTGGACGATGCGTGGCAGCAGGCGCACCGTCGCGCCGCCGCTCCGGCCGGGCGCTCGCCTCCTACGCACCCGAGATCAACCGGCTCAGGTCCTGGATACGTGGACCCGGACGGTGGAGCCGTCCCCGACGGAACCGACGAAACCACCCTCCGCGACGTCGCCGAACACCACCTCTTCGGCCAGCGTCTCCTCGGCCAGTAGTGCGAGATGCCGGCGCAGCCGTGGCGTCAGCTTCTCGCAGGCGTCGATCGTCAGGACGATGCGCTCACCGACCAGCAGACCAGCCGCCTGGCGGGCTTGCTGCACCACACGCGCTGCATCGCGGACCGTCCCTTCGGCCAGCAGTTCGTCGTCCAGGCGCGTGTCCAGCACGATGAGGCCGGAATTCTCGGGCAGCGCGACGGCACCGGAGCCGTCGGCCACGAACCGTTCCTCGTACTCTCCCGGTTCCAGCCGCTTGCCCGCGATCACCATTTCTCCGCGCTCGGTGCGGGTCCACTCACCGCGGCTCGCCGCTTTGATCACTTCCTGGACTTCACGTCCGAGCCGGGGACCGGCCGCACGCGCGTTCACGGTGACGCGGATCTGCCCGTGTTCGGCGACATCCGTGGTGAAGACCACGTCCTTGACATTGACCTGGTCACGCAGCACGGTCGCGAAAGGCGAAAGGTCCGGTGCGTCGGGAGTGGCCACCACCAGGCGGGCCAGCGGTTGACGCAGCCGTATGCCGTTGCTCCGGCGATGGCTGAGGGCAGCAGAAGTGATCTGCCGCAATCGGTCGATCCTGGCCACCAGTTCGGGGTCGTCGGGGAGATCGGCGGATGTCGGCCAGTCGGTCAGATGCACCGACCGTCCACCGGTCAGGGCACACCACACGTACTCGGTGACCAGCGGCAGCAGCGGTGCCAGGAGCCGGCACAGCACCTCCAGGACGTGGCGCAGCGTGCCGACGGCCCCCTTGTCACCGTGGGCGAACCGTGTCCGGGAGCACCGGATGTACCAGTTGGTCAACGCGTCCAGGTGTTCCCGCAGAAGTGAGCAGGCACCCGAGAGGCTGTGGGTGTCCATGGCGTCGGTCACTGCGCTCACCAGAGATCGCGTGCGTGCCAGCAGATAACGGTCGAGGAAGTGCGACGCTCGTGAGTCGTCAGGCTCCGCGGCACCGGCTGTGTGCAGGTCCAGGAAGTGCCAGGCGTTCCACAGCGGGAGGAGCACGTTCCGCAGTGCGTCCCGGCTGCCGTCATCGCTTATCTCGAGGTCACGGCCACGCAGCAGGGGCGAACTCATGAGGAACCACCGCATGGCGTCCGAACCCTCACGGGCGAAAACGTCATTCACGTCCAGGTAGTTGCCGCTGGCTTTCGACATCGCCTGCCCGTCGAGGCCGAGTACGACGCCCAGCACGGTGGCGTGCGTAAACGCCGGACGGTCGAACAGTGCCGTGGAGAGCACGTGCATGTTGTAGAACCAGCCCCGGGTCTGGGCGTAGTACTCCACCACGAAGTCGCCCGGAGAGTTCTGGTCGAACCAGTCGACGTTCTCAAAGGGATAGTGCAATTGAGCGAACGGCATGGAGCCGGTTTCGAACCAGCAGTCCAGCACTTCGGGCACCCGTCGCATCCGGGACCGCCCGGATGGATCGTCGGGGTTGGGGCGAGTCAGCGCGTCGATGTGAGGGCGGTGCAGGTCGTCCGGCCGGATACCGAAGTCCCGTTCCAGTTCGTCGAGTGAGCCGTACACGTCGATCCGGGGGAAGGCAGGGTCGTCGGACATCCAGACCGGTATCGGGGCACCCCAGTAGCGGTTGCGTGAGATGTTCCAGTCCTTCGCGTTCCGCAGCCAGTTGCCGAACTGACCGTCACGGATGTGCTCGGGGGTCCAGGCGATGTCCTCGTTGAGCTCCAGCATCCGCTCACGCAGACGTGTCACGGCGACGAACCACGACGGGATCGCATGCTCCAGCAGAGGGGTCTCGCATCGCCAGCAGTGTGGTCGCGGCAGCTCGTGGGAGTCCTCGCGTACCAGCCTGCCGCTCTCCCTGAGCACCTCGAGAACGGCACCGGTCGACTCGAGGACCGGTGTTCCCGCGCACACCGGCACCTCGTCGGTGTACCGTCCGCGGGCGTCGACCGGGTACAGCCGGGCGATCCCGGCGGCCTCGGCGACGGCATGGTCCTGCTCGTTGAAGCAAGGAGTGACGGCCACGACCCCGGTGCCCGTGTCGCACGGCACATGCCGTTCGGCCAGGACGACGTGCCGTGTCCCCCGTGCTGCGGCGTGGACACCGTCGAACAGCGGTGCGTAGCTAAGGCCGGCCAGTTCGGCGCCCCGGCAGGTGGAGACAACGGCGGCCTCCGTCAGGTCCGCGTAGGCGGCCAGCCGGTCGGCCGCGAGCATCACACGCCGTCCGGCCAGTCCCGGGATGTCCGGTGCACCGGCGACGACCACGTATTCCGCGTCCGGATGTACCGCTACCGCAGTCGATGCGGGCAGCGCCCACGGTGTCTCGGTTTCCAGCAGCAGAACGGCACCGTCGCTGAGCGGCACGCCCACCAGCGCCAACGTGCCCCGCACCTTCCGGTGTGTGTCGGTTCCGTCCAGACGGCCGGTGCTTTCCGTGTGCGCCAGAGGTGTCTCACAGTGAGTGCAGTACCAGGACACCGCATGTCCCTGGTAGATCAGCCCCTTTTCCCACAACGACTTGAACGCCCAAAGGACGCTCTCCATGTAGTTCACGTCATGGGTCTTCACCGCGTCGTCGAAATCCACCCATCGAGCCTGACGGTTGACGTAGTTCCGCCACTCCTGCGTGTACCGCATCACTGTCGTGCGGCACACCTCGTTGAACTCGGCGACGCCGATGCTTTCGATGTCCGACTTCGTGGTGATGCCGAGTTTCTTCTCCGCGTCGAGTTCGGCGGGCAGGCCATGGGAGGTCCAGCCGAAACGCCGCTTGACATGCTGACCCCGCATGGTGCGGTAGCGGGGGACGACATCCTTGGCGTAACCGGCGAGCAGGTGTCCGTAATGCGGCAGGCCGTTGGCGAACGGCGGCCCGTCGTAGAAGACGAACTCCTTGCCCGTGTCCGCCCGCGACCGCATCACCTCGTGGAAGATGCCGTTCTCTTCCCAGTACCGGAGAACTTCGGCCTCGATGTCGGGGAAGTGAGGCCTGGCAGGTATACCGTCGGCTCCGTCCATCGGAAAGGACATCAGTCGTCAACCTCGCAGATATCAGTCATCATCACGGACTGTCCCGGACCCTATGCAGCATCCGGCTTGTATCCGGTAACTGCTTGAGGCCCTCCCGCCCCGGCGCTGCACGAGCCGACGATTGTCTTTCGGTTACCGCGCAGCGGCCTTGTCCGACCACGGCTCGTGGGGTCGGGTCGGTGGTGACCGCTTCGGGGCGTGCTGTTCCGTGCCCGGCTCCTCCGCTCCGGACGCGTCAGCCGCCGGCGGTCAGGAGGTCTGCGGGACGGTTGCGTGCGGCCCAGGCGGTCACCGGCCCGAGGGCGAGGCCGGCCGCGGCGAAGAGGACCGCCGGCACCAGCCAGCCGATCACACCGCCCTCGATCACGGTGGTGGTCAGGAGGGCGGGCGCGACCATGACGGCCAGTGCATAACCGGTGAAGAAGAAACCCTGGTACTGACCCTGCCGATGAGGCGGGGCGAGGCTGAAGCCGATGGTCCACGCCGCGGCGGAGAAGACCATCTCCCCATAGACGTGCAGTGCTGCGGCCCCCACGAGGAACATCACCGAGAGCAGCACGGCGTGCGCGGAGGACGCCGCGAAGAGGAGGCAGGACGCAGCCAGTGCCCATCCGGCCAGTTTCACGACGCGCACCGCGCGAGGCACGTCCGGTACGCCTTTGGCGATGCGCACCTGGAACACCACCACACACGCGGTGTTGATCAGGAACAGGACGGTCACCATCCAGCGCGGCGCACTCGTATGACGTGCGATCCACAAAGGGAGCACCACTTCCAGCAACACCGCGTGGACGGACAGTACCGCGCTGAGCGCGGTCACCACCGCGAAGGGGCGGTCTCTCAGCACCGACAGTCTGTGCCCGCTGCCGGCCGCAGGCGTCGGCGGCACGGGAGGCAGCGCGGTCAGCACCATCGCCGACGCCAGGAAGGACAAGGCGTCCAGCACCACCACGGCGCGCAGGGCCGGCGCGGACCCCGAGTGCAGGGACACACTGGCGAGTGCGGCCCCGACGGCCACTCCCGCGTTCGTGATGGACCGCAGATACGCCCGCGTGGCCACGAGTTCGTCACCGTTCAACGTCCCTGCCACGGCCGCCTGGAGGGCTGACCTGCTCCCCCGTTCCATGACGATGAAAGCGCTGGCGACCAGAACGAACTGCGTGAAGGAGTCCACCAGGAGGTAGCCTGCGGCGGCAACGCCGTTGAGGGCGAGAAGGAGAGCGGTCGTACCGCGTGCTCCCTTTCGGTCCGCCAGGTGTCCCAGGGGGACTCCGGCGAACAAACCGACTCCCGCAGCGATGGTCAGACCGGTTCCCCACTCGGTGACCGACAGCCCCGCGACCGTGGTGAAGTACAGGGCCGAGCACGTCATGAACGCTCCCTGACCCATCGTCAACAGCAGTGTCGCCAGGGCCAGTACGCGCCCCGGCCCCGGTTCGGGGATCATTTGTTTCAGCACACGGGGCACCGTAGAGGAGGTGGCGGAACTGCTCAGGAATCGCTGCGCACCTACCGAGAAGGCGTGTCAGTAACTGGTCCGGAACAAAGGGCCGGTTCAGCAATCAACCGCGACCTGACCCCGGTCCTCCTCCACACCGGGCAGGGCGACGGGAGCCCATTCCCGGCGTTGCCGCCAGGCGGCGAAGGGCTCACCGTCGCCTGACACGCCCACGCGTATGCGCAGAGCGAAGTCGACAGCTCCGATCCGGAATCGGTGGACGTCAGTTGCTCACCCGGATTTCCCTTTCTCGCCCGGCGCCGCTCGGAGCTCGCGGATTCATGGCCGCAGGTGCGGGACGACGGACTCGGCGAAGAGCGTGACACTGTCCCAGTCCACCGGGGGCCGCACACCGAGCACGAAGTCTGTGACACCCAGTTCGCGGTAGGGCAGCAGCGCTTCGACACACTGTTCCGGGGTGCCGAAGACGAGGTATTCCGGCCAGACCGGTGAGCCGGGCGGAAAGACGGCGCGCAGACGGTCGAGTTTGCCGGGCAGGTCCGCCGGGTCGTCGACGAGCAGGGCACGGAAGGTCATCGAACGGCGGACCTCCGCCGGGTCACGGCCGGCCCGTTCGCACTCCCGGTCCAGTCGGTCCATGCGCTCGCGGTACGGGACCGGGTCCGCGAGCAGGCTGTTCCACACGTCGCCGTGCCGTGCGGCAACGCGCAGCACGGGGTCGCCGGCGCCGCCGACGACCAGCGGCAACCGGGACTGCACCGGCGCGGGCCGGAGGTAGCCGTCAGTGATCCGGACGTGTTTGCCGGTGTAGGAGAACCGCTCGCCCGACCACAGGCCCCGCAGGACGGCGGCGGTCTCCTCCAGCATGTCCAGTCGCTCGGCGCGGGGAGGCAGCCCGAAGCCGTACTGCTCGTGCGCCAGATCGGCACCGCCGACCCCGATGCCCAGTTCCACTCGTCCGCCGCTGACGTGGTCGATGGTCGCGGCGAGCGCGGCCAACATCGCCGGATGACGCCACGCCACCGGCGCGACCATCAACGCGCTGCGGATCCGAGTGGTGTGCGCGGCGAGCGCGGAGAGCAGGGTGGTGCCCTCGAAACACGGTCCGTCCGGTCCACCCATGGGCGGGCGCAGGTGGTCGAAGACCGAGCACCAGTCGTAGCCGAGTTCCTCGGCGCGGCGCCACAACGCCAGTATCTCGCCGTAGCTCTCGTACTGCTGCCCGGAGTGGACGCCGAACCTCAGTGCCGGCTCAGGCGGCGGCATCGGCTGCCCCCGCATCGTGTGCCGTGCCCTCTTCCGTGCCTGTCACCGACTTCGTGCCTGCCACCGGCTCCGTGCCCGCCACCGACGTGAGAGCGGCGGTCAGTGTCCGCAGGCTGTGAAAGGTCTCAGGGGTGATCAGCTCGTCCGGGAGCTGGAGCCCGAACTCGTCCTCGATCGCCACCAGCGTCGCGACCGTGCGCAGCGAGTCGAGCCCGGCAGCGCGCAGCGGAAGGTCCGGACTCAGCCCGTCGCCGGCGTCGCCGGGCAGCTGCCGGGCGACGAGATCACGTACGGTCGCGCTCAGGATGTCACCGGTTCGGCCGGCCGGCGCAGTGCTCATGTTCCTCTTCTCCTTCATCGGCGCGGGCGCCGCGGGAGGCGGCGTGCCGTCCTGTCGGTCAGTGCGTGTCGAGACGCACGGTGACGGTCTTGGGGCGCTGGTATTCGGTGAGGGCGAGGACGCTCATGTCCGTGCCGTGCCCCGAGTTGCCCCGGCCGCCGTGGGGCAGTTCGGGACTCTGGTCCAGGTGGCAGTTGACCCAGACCTCGCCGGCGTTCAGCCCGTCGGCCACGGTCAGCACGGTGGCCGTGTCGGATCCCCAGACGCTCGCGGCGAGTGCCTGCCGTACGGAGTTGGCCAGTGCCACGGCCTCGTCCACGTCGTCCGCCGCCTGGACCGT
The DNA here is from genome assembly GCF_042737245.1 of Streptomyces sp. NPDC060002. Lineage (NCBI taxonomy): Bacteria > Bacillati > Actinomycetota > Actinomycetes > Kitasatosporales > Streptomycetaceae > Streptomyces > Streptomyces sp. NPDC060002. The sequence continues at coordinate 184,979 of NZ_JBHWUW010000007.1, read as the reverse complement.
CAGCACGGGGCCGAACACCTCCTCCAGCACGGCCGGGTCGTCGGGCGCCAGATCCGCGAGGACGCGGCCGGGCCGCCAGTAGCCGTTCTCCTGTCCCGGCTGCGGCGCGATGCCGGCGACGTGCTCGACGCCCGCCGCGCTGCTGGCGATGATGCGGTCGTGACGTGCCGCCTGGTCGGCGTTGTTGAGCGGTCCGAAGTCGACTCCGGCACGGCGGTCGCCCATCGCCTTGGCCAGGCCGTCGACGACGCGGTCGTAGTTCTCCCGCAGGGTGATCACCCGCGCCGGGGCGGCGCAGCTCTGACCGGCGTTGTACGTGACGGCCCGTACCAGCGCCTCGTAGGTGTCCGCGGGCGCGTCCGGGAGCACCAGGACGGGGCAGTTGCCGCCCAATTCCAGACTGACCCGGCGCAGTGCCGCCCGGGTGACGACGTCCTGGCCGCCCGCCTCGCTGCCGGTGAAGGCCACCGCGTCGACGTCCTCGGCGACCAGCAGCCGCCCGGTGTCGCGGTCGCCCGGCACGGTCACCAGTACGTCGGGGCCGAGGGTGCTGGCCGCGTCCCGGGCGAGCAGCAGAGCGGTGTCCGGAGTGGTCAGGGCGGGTTTGAGGACGACGGTGTTGCCGGCGGCCAGTGCCGGGGCGATGCGCCAGGCGGCCATCATGAGCGGGTAGTTCCAGGGCACGATCGCCGCGACGACGCCGATGGGTTCCCACCGCACCCAGCTCTCCCGGTCGCTGATGCGCCGGCCGGCCGCGGGTGCGGTGTCGGCGCGCTGGGCGCCGGCGTAGAACCGGAGCAGGTCGGCGCAGTTCTCGACCTCGCCCTGTGCTTCGGCGGCGGGTTTCCCCGTGCCGGCCTGCTCGGCCAGGACGTACGAGGCGGAATGCTCCTCGATGAGGTCCGCGAACCTCAGGAGGCGTCGTGCCCGCTCCCGCGGGGTGAGGCGGGCCCAGGCGGGCTGGGCGCCGCGGGCGGCGGCCACGGCCGCGCGGGTGTCGGCCGCGCGGCCGACGGTGACGGACAACCGCTCCTGGCCGGTGCGCGGGTCGGTCAGGTGCTGGGTGAGTGCGTTCTGCGACATCGTTGGCCCTGATTCTGGTCGTTTCGGTCGGGAGGAACGTGGCAGGCGACTGTCGCGCTGCGCAGCTTGAGTCGTGGGAGGTCGTCACGAGTGGTGTGCGGGGCCGGCGGGGCCGTGGCAACCGACGGTGCCGGTCGGGTGCCACGGCCCTCGGTGGTGTTGCCGGACGGGCGTCAGCGGGACGCGGCGGTCACCCGAACCGATGCGGGGAGTGCGGGCAGCCCTTCGCCGTGAGCTCCTCGCCGCTGGAGCCCTGGATGTCGCAGAGACGGCAGGTGATCTGGCCGAGATCGCCCAGAAGCGCGCTGTAGGCGGTGAGTTCCTGCCGTTCGGGGCTGTCCAGGTGACGGTGCGGTGCGCCCACGGAGAGGATCATGTGGTCGGTCACCGCGCCCACCGCGTGGGTGACGGCGCCTTCCACCATGTAGACCTGTCCGGGACGCGTCGGCACGATCTCTCCGGCGACGGAGATGGTGCCGGTGCCCGCCAGGACGAACAGCAGGTGGTCCCCGGGGTGGGTGTGCGGGGCGAAGCCGCTGCCGGCGGGCACGTGCAGGATGTCGGCGCCGACGTGGCCGCTGGAGAGCAGCGAGTGTCCCGTGGCGTCGGCGGTCTTCGACACCCGGGTGGGGCCGGGGGCGAGGTTGATGCCGAGCTGCTGGGTCGTGCCGTCCAGGCCGAGATCGGTGGCCCAGTCGCAGATCAGCAGGGGTGCCCTGCGGGTGTCTCCGGGCTCTTCGCGGGGCCGGAGGGCGGCGGTCTCCGTGGCCTTCGCACGGCCGAGGACCGACAGCAGCTGCACCGCCTTGGCCTCGCGTTCGGCCGGATCGAGGCTGTGCAGCTCCCGGCTCAGGACTTCCAGGGTCTCGTCGACGGGCAGGGCGTGTGTTGTCTCGGTCATGGTTCTTCTTCCTTCGTGCTCGTGGGGGTGTTCGGTAAGGGCTCGGGGAAGGGAGGTCAGGGAGCGGTGCCGCGGGTCGTGTCCGGCCGGCCGGCGGCGAACGGGATCCGGTTCAGGAGCTGGGCGAGGTGACAGGCGAGGGGGGCGGCGAACAGGTGGTAGAGCAGCGGGGAGAACTCCTCGCGCACCTGCCCGTGGACAGGGAGCTCGGCCCAGGTCCCAAAACCGTCGAGGCGGTCCGCAGGAGCGACGGCGACGACCCGCCGTCCCAGCTCGGTGGCGCGCCGCGCGACGCGGCGGGCGTGGTCGGAGCACCGGCCTGGCGGGGCGAGGACGAAGGTCGGCAGGTCGGGAGGGCCGGCGAACCGTTCGACGTGGCACCATTCCTCCAGGTCCTGGCCGATGGCGAGGACGGCGGAGGTCTCGATCACTTTGGCCGCGCTGTACAGGGCGGTGCCGTGGGACGGTCCGCTGCCGAGCACGGCCAGCGCCGGCGCGTCGGCGATGCGGTCGGCGATCCGCCGGGTCCGCACGGTGAGGTCGTCCACGGTGGCTTCGACCGCGTCGGCCAGCGCGCCGAGTTCGCCCCGCACGGTGTCGGCGTCCGTACGGTCCAGGTGTCCGCGTGCCTGCCCCAGCGCTGTCGCGAGCAGCAGGGCTCCCAGGAGACTGGCCTGGTAGGTGCGGACGCCCGGGGACGGTTCCTGGTCGGGCAGCGCGAGCAGGACGGTGGCGTCCGCGGTCCGGGCGAGCGGGCTCCGTGCTCCTCCGGTGAGGGCGACGGTCACGCCTCCGGCAGCTCGTGTCTGTTCCGCCGCGCGGATGACGAGCGGGGTGCGGCCCGAGGCGGAGACCGCGATGGTGAGCACGCGGGCGGGCGGGGGGACGGCGGACGGCTGCCGGTAGTGGGTGAAGGGCAGCGCGCTCACCGGCCGGCAGTCCACACCGGCGACGGACCGGAACGCCATCTCGACCGCCCTGGCGGCGTGGTCGCTGTCGCCGTCGCCGACGACGACCACCGACTCGATGTCCGCCAGGCCTACGGTCCCCGGCAGCGCCCGCACCTGTTCGTCGAAGGAACCGGTGTGGGCCCGCAGGTCGTCGGCGAGACGCGACACCTGACGCAGCATCACTTCCGGTCGTATCGTGGGCTGTTCCGCCGGCGCGGAAGCCGGTTCGCCGCGGGTGGGCGTCATCGTCAGGACCCCCTGACGATGTCGACGTAGCGGCGCACGCGGTCGACGTCGACCTTGCCGCCCCAGCCGCCGCTCTCCAGGCACGTTCCCACGAACGCACCGTCCGCGGCGGCCAGCATGCGGGCCGCGTTGTCGTGGTCGGTGTGTCCGGCCAGGACGATGGGCAGCTGGGGAACAGCGTCGCGGACGGAGGCGATCATGTCCAGCGCCGTGCGCTCGTCGGGATGCGACAGCGACACGGCGTCCGCGCCGACGGTACGGGCCGCGCGGGCCACCTGCGCGGTGGTCGCCTCTCCCCCGAACCACTTGAAGTGCATGGAGTCGATCTCCGCCACTATGCCGACGGTCTCCGCGTCGATCGACCGGCGGTAGCTCATCACCTCCAGCGGGTCGGCCCGCACCATGCCGTGGGCGGTGAGGGTCTGTCCCACCAGGGCGCCGGCACGTACGTAGTCGCCGCCGGCCACCTTCGCCACGGCCAGGGACGACTTGGTGGCGTTGCGCATCAGCTGGACGCCGACGCGGAAGTCCTCGCCGGTCGCCTCGACGGCCGCGCGCACGATCAGGCCCATCGCGGTGGTGCGGGCCGGATCGGACTCGTCGGCGACGCTGTAGACACGGTCGACCGTCTGGATGAGGCAGCCGTCCGCGCCGCCCTCGTACAGGGCCCGCGCGGACGCCACCGCCGTGTCGAGGATCTCGGGGAAGGTGTCGGGCCGGTGGAAGGGGGTGCCGGGCAGGGGCGCCAGGTGCACCATGCCGAGAATCAGCTTGTGACTGCCGCCCGGTTCGACCCAGGCACTCATGCGACGCCTCGCTCTCCGCCGCGCGGGGAGGCCTCCACCGGGGCCGTCCCTGCCACGAGATGGGCGCCCAGCCGGTCCAGGGCGGGCGCGAGCTGCTCCCAGGGACGGGCGGTGGTGATCCGCATGACGGCGCCGGAGAAGCAGAAGGTGAGGATGCCGGGGAAGAGGGAGACGCCCGTCTCCCGCAGGACGTCGCGGAAGCACCGGTAGGAGTCGTCCCAGCCGGGGAGTTCCACGGCTGTGTTGATGGAGAAGCGCGGTGTCAGCACCTGTGCGGGGGTCTGCGCCAGACGGACGGTCGCCGCGTCGCGCAGCACGGTCAGTTCCTCGACCCGTCTCCGCCGGTCCGTCCGGTAGGTGCGGTAGGCGTGGCGCAGCCGCTCCAGGTCGAGTCCGTAGGACGTCTCGAACTCCTTCAGCTCGTCGGGTCCGGGCTCCTCGACGCCGGTGATCAGCCAGCGCTCCATACGGGCCAGGACTTCGACGACCGTGTAGAAGAACGAGGGCGGCCCTCCGAAGGAGGAGGAGGCGTACTCGTAGTACTCGGCGATGAAGGCGGGGTCGGCGAGGAACCAGCCCGCCTTGAGCCCGGGAGCCGACCAGGTCTTGGAGAGGCTGGAGACGCGGACGACGTTGGGCGCGCCGCGCGCGGCGGAGCGCTTCTCGTACTCCCCCAGCCACTCGTGGCACTCGTCCAGGACGATGACGGTGGAGGGGGAGGCCGCTTCGACGAGCCGGGCGAGGCCTTCCTCCGTGACGGCCGCCCCGGTGGGGTTGCCCACGGTCTGCAGCAGCACCAGGGGGGTGTCGGGGGTGAGCGCCGCAATGAGCGGCTCGATCGAGGTCTGTCCGTGCCCGCTGTCCAGGGGGACCAGCTGGATGTCGTGCCGGCGGGCGATCGTCTCGACCAGAGGCGGGTAGTTGGGTATCGCGCACAGCGCCGGTGCGGCGGACGGGGAGATGTCGTGCAGCACGAAGTCCGCGAGCGTGCTCACGGCGAAGGTCCCGCCCATGGTCATGGCGACGTGTTCGGGCCCGTAGTGCACGCCGTCGAGCCGGGCGCTCTCGTAGGCGGCGATCGCCTCGCGTGCCGGGTAGCGCCCGCGCGAGTCGGAGTAGCCGTACCAGTCGCGGTCCAGGGCGTAGCGGATGCACTCCTTCAGGCTCTGCGGCAGTCCCCACCGTTCCTCGTCCACCGCTCCCCCGGAGAGGATGTACCGCGCGTCGTCCCGGAGACCGCCATACAGGTCGTCGCGGAAGTACCAGTTGAACAGTTCCTTGACGAACCGGACGGTCGCCCGGGACTTCAGCACCTGTTCCGGTTCGACCAGGCGCAGGCGGCGGCTGTCCCGCCAGTGCTCGGCGAGCTCCGGGTGGTGTGCGTGGGGTCCCAGTTCGTGCTCCACGCGGCCCAGCCACAGGTCGCGCAGTTCGAGCGGGTCGTCGGGCCGACGGGCTCGGGCGAAGACGTCGAGCATTCGCTCGTCGACACGGGTGACGAACGTGTCGGACAGTCCCGCGGGCTGCGGTGCGCGCTGGGACAGCACAAGGGCGTCCGGTGACGCGTGCGCGGGGCGCGGGGTCGGAAGGGAGTCGAAGAGTGTCATCGGCTTCTCGCAGGAGGGGGCTGGAGGGAGGGGACCGGGCTGGTCCGGGCGGGTGCCTCGGACCAGGCCGTGGCGCGTGGTGCCGCCCGTCACGGGGGCGTGGGGACGCCGTGGCACCGGGGAGGGCAGAGGTGGGGCCGGCGTCCGGCCGGAGGCGGTGCGGGTGTGCCGGGTCCGGCGGGACGACCCGGTCGGTCCCTATCGGATGCGCAGGCGCTGCAGGTGGCGTTCCTGTCGCGGCGGTGCCGCGGTACCGGCGGTCCGGCCGTGGAAGTGGTACGTGTTGTCGATCACGACGAGCAGTCCCCGGCGCCAGCGCACACCGATCGTCTCTTGGGGCGCGTACATGGCGGCCAGCAGTTCGCACAGTGCCGCGTTGACCGTCCCGGGGTCGGTGTCCGGCCGGCTGTGCGTCCACCGCAGTTCCTGGTCGAGAAAGTCCCGGTAGGAGAACACCCAGCGGTCGTCGACGTGACGCGCGATGGCCGGCGCCTCCGGGCTGTCCCGGTAACTGGTGCGGGAGAGCAATTCGAGCGTGCTGGGCGACAGGCGGCGTGCCACCTCCCGCATGGGCACCAGCACGGTCCGGGCGTGCCCCGTGTCTTCGCCGGGGGTGACGCACATGAGCACGATGTACCGGGGCTGTCTCGCCACACCGGCGCCGCTGCTCTCGGAGTGCAGGCTGAGGGAGTTACGGGCGAAGGGCTGCAGCGACACGTCCTGGGTGGGCGCGTGCCGGCTGCGGAGGTTGAGGATGACGCGCTCCTGTACGAAGGGTTGTACCGCGGGGTCCGTCTCCGGTATCGCCGTGCCCAGGAACTCGCCGAGCTCCGTGAAGCGGTGGTGCGGCAGTGGCTCGTTGAGCTGTACGACGGCCAGTCCCTGGTTCCACAGCTGTTCGGTGATCTCCTGGTGCAGGGCGCCGCTACCGGTTTGCCCGCCCTCCACGACGCGCGCGGTCGGGCTGTGCGGACGCGTCGCGTTGCCCAGCAGCGCTTCTCTCGGAGCGATGTGGGGATCGGACGGCGAGGCCCGGAAACCTCCGTACGTGGCGCCGTGTTCTGCCGTGCGTGGGGTTTCGAAGGGTGCGGCGGCGGGCTGTCTCATGCTCGGTTCCTTTGCTCGGACGCATCAGCTGCCAGGAGAATCCGACGGTGCACGCCGCTGAGAAATCCTCCCCCGGACCTCTGCTCCTGCGGCTTCGGCTCAGCACGTGGAACACATTAGGGAGGGGTCCGGAACATCCCGGAAATTGCGCACAGCCGTGGTGGGGCACGGCCGATAGCCGGTCGGTTATCCGCGAGTTCTCCGGTAATCGTTAGGCTGGGCCCCCCTTTCCGACCTGACTGGAGACGAGGCGTTCATGGGATTCACGCACGGACGCCGTGTCACGCACTGCCCGTACTGCGGCTCCGCCTACCCGGACAGCACGAGTTGGCCGTTGGAGTGCCGTGCGTGCGGTGAGACGCAATGGCGCAACCCGCTGCCCGTTGCGGTCGTGCTGCAGCCGGTGACGCGGGGGGACGGCTCGCGCGGAATCGTCGTGATCCGCCGTTCCCTTCCCCCGGGACGCGGCCGGCTGGCGCTGCCCGGCGGATATCTGGAGGCCGGGGAGAACTGGCGGGAAGCGGCCGTGCGTGAATTCCGTGAGGAAACCGGAATTGTGGCGTCCGCACAGGATGTGCGTCTTTACGGGGCGCACAGCACACGGGACACGCTGGAATTGTTCGCGCTGTTGCCGGAGCTGGCGGCCACGGGACTTCCCGAGCTGGTGCCCACATTCGAGACGCAGGGCTGTCACGTGCTCGGCGAAGCGGTGGAACTCGCCTTTCCCGGGCACACCCGGGCACTGGCCGCCGCGTTGGCCGGCCGCTCGCGGCTCGAGTCCTGAAGCCCTTCCGTCCGCACCGGCCGAGGGCCCGCCCTTCACCGCAGCCGGCCCGAGGCGAGTGCCTCGGACAGTGACGCGGACAGCCGGGGGCGCAGCACCTTCCCGGTCGCGGTGCGCGGTATCTCGTCCACCGGTACCAGGCGCGAAGGCAGTACCGCCGGAGAGAACCTCGCCCGCAGCGCCGTCCAGGGATCCGCCGCGTCCGCGCGCCCGGTGAGCACCACGGCCGCGATGATGCTCTCTCCGGTGAACCGGTCCGGGACCGTGACGCAGGCCGCGTCGCGGACCTCCGGCAGGGCGCGCAGGACGCGGTCCATCTCCTCCAGTGACACGGTCTCCCCGGACACCTTGGCGATGTTCTTCAGCCTGCCGGTGAGGACCACGTACTCGCGTCCCTCCTCCCGCACCACGTGACCGAGGTCCTGTGAGTGGAACCATCCGTCACGGAACGCCTCCGCGGTGGCCCCGGCGTTGCCGGCGTAGCCGGACATCACGTTGAAGCCTCGCATGCACACCTCACCCACCTGTCCCGGGCGCACCGGACGGCAGTTCTCGTCGAGCACCGCCACCTCGTTGCCATAGACGGCCACGCCGACCGAGGGGATGTCCGGATCCAGCATGAGCCGACGGTAGGTCTCGTCGGATAGATCCGCCGGCATCGTGGTGGAGAAGTTCGTGGTCTCGGAGAGGCCGTAGGCCTGGAGCACCCGGGTGCCGAGCCGGTCGGCGACCGCGCGGGCCGTGCGCGTGGTCAGCGGGGCCGCCGCCGAGACGAAGTAGTCGAAGTCCGGTGGTACTTCGGCGCCGCGCCAGGTCTCCACGAGCGCTTCGAGCACGCCCGGTACCACGCTCGCGATGCGGGGACGGTAGTGCCGCAGCGTCTTCTGATAGGTCATCGGCGAGAACGACTCGGCGAGGATCGTGTGCGCCCCGGCCGTCATGGTGCCCAGCACGGTGAAGTGCAGTCCGTTGACGTGGTGGATGGGCAGGCACCCCAGCACCCGGTCGCCGGGGACCAGGACGTGGTGGCGTCGCACCGCCTCGGCGTTGGCCACCGCGTTGACGTGGGACTGGGCGACGAGCTTGGACGCCGCGGTGGAGCCGGACGTCGCGAAGTACAGCGCGTCGGCGGCCGGGTCGAGGGGTGGCAGGGGCAGGGCCCGCTCCTGCAGGTCCTCCCAGTGTGGCAGCGCCGTGGAGTCCTCGTGCGGCGCGTCGGTGCCGGGTACGCGCAGCACGGCGAGCGCGCCGGCGGCCTCGATCTGCAGGGCACGGCGTTCCGGTGGATCGGAGGGACCGAGCATGAGGAGGCCGAACCCGGCGCGGAGCACTCCCAGCACCGCGAGGACGGAGGGCACATCGTTCGTCGGCGCGAGCGCGAGCACGGCCGGGCGCGCGGTGCCGAACTCGGCGCACAGCCATCCCGCGAGCCGCGCGCTCGCGGTCTCGGCGGTGCGGTAGTCCAGCGTGGTCTCCGTACCGTCGCGGGCCACGGCGGTGATCAGTGGCGCGTCGCCCTGACGCCGCGCGAACCGGTGCAGCGCGTCGAACGGGGTGCGCCACGCCGAGTGCGGGAAATCCGGGCCGGCTCCCAGGTACTCATGGGCGCGTATGTGGTCGGCGGAGGTCATCGAACGGCACTCCCTCATGGCTCACTACGGATCGTGGAAGAGGTTGGTCGGGTGGGTGCGGTGCGACCGTGCGGTATGGGCCGCGGGTCCGCTCGGCCGGGCCGCCACCGCTCCGGCCGGCAGGCCCGCCGACGGGAACGCCGTACCCGGCACGTGCCGGCCGGGACTGTCGGCCGAGCGGGCGCGGCAGCGTCGGCGCGATGACCTTCCCGGGTGGTGCTCCGGAGCGCTTCAGGTCAGCAGCAGCCGGGGGCGGTGGGCGTCGAGCCAGGTCGCGAGGTTCAGGCAGCGCTCCAGCCCGCTCCGCACGGCCGGGCCCGTCCCGCCGTTCACGGCCTCCTCCAGCCACACCTTGCTGACCAGGTCGAACACCGGGTGCTCCGGTTCGACGAGCAGCTCCTTCGCCTGCCCGCGCAACACGGTCAGGTAGCCCGGGTCCTGGATGGACGGGTACGCGCTCTTGACCCGGTCGGCGACGGAGGCGGGCAGCACGTCCCGGACGGCCGCGCGCAGCAGACTCTTCTCGCGGCCGTCGAAACTCTTCATGGCCCACGGCGTGTTGTGAACGTACTCCACCAGCCGGTGGTCGCAGAACGGCACCCGCACCTCCAAGCCGACGGCCATGCTCAGCCGGTCCTTGCGGTCCAGCAGCGTGCGCATGAACCGGGTGATGCCAAGGTGCGAGGTCACCCGCCGGGCGCGGGCCTCCGGGTCGTCACCGGGCACGTGCTCCACCTCGGCCACCGCGTCGGCGTAGCGGTCCGCGATGTAGCCGGGCAGGTCCAGCGCGTCGAGCAGTTCGGGCCGCAGTACGGAGCCGTCCCGCCCCTGGGTGCCCGGGGGGAACCCGTTCGCCGGCGACATCCAGGGGAAGGTGCCCGCCTGCTGCGCCTCCAGGGAGCGTTGCCAGTGGTACCCGCCGAACACCTCGTCGGCGCTCTCACCGGACAGCGCCACCGTCGAGTGCTGGCGGACCGCGTGCAACAGCCGGTAGAGCGAGACGTCCGTGTCACCGGTACCGACAGGCATGTCCCGCGCGGTGATCACGGCGCGGCGGACGGCCGGGTCGGCCAGCGAGCCCGTGTCAAGGACGACGTCCGTGTGCACGGTGCCCACGTGCGCGACCATGTCCCGCACGTAGGGCGCGTCCGGCGTGGGCCGTGCCGCGTCCGGTACGTAGTTTTCGCTCTGTCCTGCGAAGTCGACGGCGAAGCTGTGCGCCTTCTTGCCGTGGGCGGCAAGTCGCCGCGCCGACAGCGCGGTCACCGCGCTGGAGTCCAGTCCGCCGGAGAGCAGCAGGCAGAGCGGCACATCGGCGACCAGCTGCCGAGCCACGATGTCCTCGAGCAGTTCGCGCACGTGGGCGATGGTGGTCGTCAGGTCGTCGGTGTGCTCTTTCGTGGTCAGCGTCCAGTAGACGTGCTCACGTACGCCGCCCGCGTCGACCGTGGTGACCGTGCCAGGCCTGACTTCGCGCATGTCCGCCCATATCGCGTGTCCCGGCGTCTTGACGAAGCCGAAGAGCTCACGCAGCCCTTCCAGGCCGACGGCCCTGGTGGCCAGCGGGTTGGCCAGCAGCGCCTTGGGCTCCGAGCCGAACAGGACGCCGTCCGCCGTGGGCTGGTAGTACAGCGGTTTGACGCCCATGCGGTCGCGGATCATCACCAGTTTCGCCGAGCGCGCGTCCCAGACCGCGAACGCGTACATGCCGTTCAGCCGGTCGGCGACCGCCTCACCCCATTCCAGGTAGCCGCGCAGCACCACCTCGGTGTCGCCGGCGGAGCGGAAGACATGCCCCCGGCGGCGCAACTCCTCCCGCAGTTCACGGTAGTTGTAGACCTCGCCGCTGTAGACCAGGGCCAGCGTGCCCGCAGGGGTGTCCAGTGTCATCGGCTGGGCGCCGCCGTCGAGGTCGATGACCGCCAGCCGCCGGTGGCCCAGCGCGGCATGTCCGCGCGGGTCGGTCCACGTGCCGGCCGCGTCCGGGCCGCGGCAGGACATGGTCCCGGTCATCGCGTCCAGGACCTGCTGCTCCCGGCCCACATGACGCTGGAAGGCGACCCATCCGGCGATACCACACATTCGACTGTCTCCTTCGGGAAGCAGAACCGGGAAGCGGACCGGGGTCCGGGCGGACCCTGCCGGACGCCGCTTCGGTACTCGGACCACGGCGGATGCGGCACGGGCCGCTCGTGCCGCCCGGCGACACCGGCGTCTCGTACAGCGGAGCCGTGATCCGGCGGCGGGCGAGGGCGGCCCCCCGGTGCGGAGAAGGCCGGGCGGGTGTCCGTCCCGGCCGCCTTCTCCGAAACGACTCGTCCACCTTCGAATGTCGCGATTGCACAAGGCCCGCGCTCTCTGCGAGAGAGTAGCAGCGGAACTCTCGGGCACATATCGTCTCCGGTAAGGGAGTTCCATTGCCGAGTAACAGAGCGCGCGGCCGCATCCCCCGAATTACCGGACAGTTCCCATGGAATACCTGGACCTGTTCCGGATTAACCGTCGCGGAAGGAAGTCCGTCTACGCTCGCGGCGGCCGCGATACAGAGGCCACCGGACGTGAAGGAGAAGAACATGCCGGATGGAGTATTCATGACCGTCACCGTGAAGTCGGGTGCGCGATGAGGACGCCGGTCTGGGAAGTCGCCACGGACGCCGCCGAGGTGCACGAACTGCTGTGCGCGAGCGACCGCTGTCAGGCGGAGCGGTTCGCCTCCCCCGTACCGCGGCGCAATCCCGCCACCACGGAGTTCCGGGTCCGCAACGGTCTGGTGCACCTGCTGCGCAGCGAAGGGCGGGCCGCCGCCATGTTCACCCTCACCGAGGCGCCGGCCTTCGAGGTGCCGCCGGGAGTCTTCCCGGCGGCCCGCAGTCCGGCCTACCTGAGCAGGCTCGCCGTCCGGCCCGATCTCGTCGCCGCCGCCTCGCTCGCCGGGCCGCTGTGCCTGCGCCGGGCCATGGCGCTCGCGCGTGAGCGCGGCGCGGACGTGCTGCGGGCCGAAGCCAATCCGGACATAGAGTCCACCGTGGAGTGCATGGTGCTTCTGGGCTTCCGCCGCTGCGCCGCGGTGTCCGACGACGGAGCGGGGCCGCGACGGATCCACCTGTACCGCGTTCTGACCTGAGCCGTCTCAGCCGCAGCCGAACCGGTGGACGGTGCGGTGCCGGTGGACGTCGCCCGGGTCGAGCCGCGCGGACGGGAAGTCCGGGCGGTTCGGCGCGTCCGGCAACGCCCCGGTCTCCAGGCAGATCCCGCCACGCGGGCGCTGGGCGAACCAGTCCCCGGTGTAGACGCCGACGGCCGGCTGGTCCGTACTGACCCGCATCACCCGGCCGCTGGCCGGATGCGACAGCTCCGCGAGCACCGGCCCGTCCGACGCCAGGAAGCAGTTGTCGACGACGACGCCGTCCAGCGACCGCTCGGCCGTGAAGTCGCGGGCAGTGCCGCGGACGTCCTCGGGAGCGCCGGGAAGGGGGATCAGGTCCGCGTCGAAGCGCACCGCCTCGGTCGCGTCGAGGCGGAGCCGGTGCCCGTCGACCGTGCCCTCACCCGCCAGGTTCCAGAACGCGTGGTGGGTCATGCCGACGATGGTGGGCGCCGTGGTGCGCGCGGTGTACCCGATGTCCAGCGTGCCGTCCGGTCCGATCCGGTAGCTCGCACACACCGCCAGTTCGCCGGGGTAGCCCTGGTCGCCGTCCGGGCTGGTCACCGACAACCGCACCTCCAGGGCGTCGCCGTCGCTCGACGCGTCGGCCGACCACACGCGGCGGTCGAGACCCTCGGATCCGCCGTGCACATGGTGCTCGCCCTCGTTGCGGTCCAGCGTGTGGCGCACCCCGTCGAGGGTGAACTCCGCGCCCGCCACGCAGCGGCAGTAGCGGCCGACGCTGGCACCGACGTAGGGGTTCCTCCCGCGGTCCAGGTAGGAGTCGAGGTCGGTCAACCGCACGCAGACATTGGCGCACCGGCCCTCCCGGTCCGGTACACGGACCTCGACCAGAGTGGCGCCGTAGCTCCACACCGTGATCGCGGGCCCCTTGCCGGTGTCCAGCGCGTACGACTCCACCTCGGCGGCAGGGCGCCCGGCGCGGGCGGGCGCGATGCCGACGGTGGTGCGTTCGATACGGGGGCGTGAGGTCACAGGGTCTCCTCTCCGCGCCGGCGGCACGCGCCGGCGGGTGGGTGTGGCGTTGCGGGAAGGATCCGGTCGGCACAGCAGAATCCCGCCCTGACCGCTGGGCCGTGTTCAAGAAGTCCCGCCTGTCCCGCCCTCGGGCGGCCGGCGCTACTTCCGCAACACGGCCTAGACGGTAGTCACGCAGGCCCCGCATTCCGCCCACCATCCGGTAAGCGCGACGTTCCGTCCCTCACCGGCGGGTAATTACGCGATGGCCACGCGACGGACGGATCGATTGCCGCGGAGGGGGCCCTGCGATTACCTCACTGATTGTCCGGCCGCGTTAGGTTCAACATGCGGCGGCGATTCCCCCACGGAATTGCGGGCGACGACCGATCCTGCGAGGCGGGCAGTTGTGACCCGCGCCGGGTGGCGCATCTACGGAGACGGGTGGGACATGGAATACGGCTTCGCGCCGACCGAGAGCGCGGTACTCGAGAAGGTGCACACGATCCTGTGCGACCTCCTGCTGACGGACTCCATCCCGGTCGACTACGACCTCATGGCCGGCGGCGTCCTCGACTCCTCGATGTTCCTTCAGCTCTTCGTCGAGCTGGAGACGCGGTTCGGCATCCCCATCACCGGTGCCGACGTGCTCGAGGACAACTTCCGCACCCTGGAGACGATCGCCCGGTTCGTCCGTGCGAAGCGAGGGGAAGCCTGACGTGCCCGCGGAATTCACCGTCACCGGCTTCACATCCGCCGATCACGCGGAGATCTGCGCCCTCCAGGAGGGTCTGTGGGCCGGCGGACCGGCGGGAAACCAGGCGTACCTGGCGTGGAAGTACCGCGCCAATCCATACCTCGACGGCCGTTACACGGTGATCGCCCGCTCCCCGTCGGCCGACGGTGCCGAACTTATCGGCATGGTCGGGGCGTTCGGCTCCTGCTGGGAGAGGGACGGGCGGCGGTTCACGCTGCCCTGCCTGACGGACACGATCGTCGCGGCCGAATACCGCAACAGCTCGCTCTTCCACGCGATGGTCGACGAAGTGCTCTCCCGGCTGCGCCGTGACAGGGTCCCGTGGCTGCTCGACTTCGGCGACCAGGGCACCGTGCCGGCGATGCTGGTCCGCGGCTGGCGGCAGGTCGGCGTCTGGGGACAGTCCGTGCTGACGCGGGCCCCCGGCGCCGGGCACCGCGGCCCGTGGGACGAACTGCCCGTCATCCGCGGCCCACGCTCCGGTCTGCCGGTCACCGCGACACACGCCCCGGACCTCGACGCCATGACCGGGGTGCTGCGCGCGGTGCCCGCCGACGGCCGTGTCCGCGTCACGCGCGACAGCGCGTACTTCGGCTGGCGCGCCTCCAACCCGCTGGCGAAGTACTACTACCTCGTCGCGCGGTCGGGGGAGGGAGGCGCGGAAGGCTATCTCGTCGCCCATCGCTCCGGCGTGGACGACGACGGGGGACCGACACCGACCACCGTCGTCGAGTGCGAGGCCCGGACCCCAGAGGTCTACGCGGACCTCGTCGAGATCGCTCACGAGTTTCTGCCCGGCACCCGCGTGCTCATGTGGACCAGGGACTTGGCGGAGGCGGGGGCCAAGGTCCTGGCCGGCCTGGGCGCCGAGTTCGTCGAGCCTACCGGCCGGCCCACCCGTGACCGGCCGCTGCCCGGCCTCCTGCTCCGCGCGACCGGCTCGGATCCCGTCCCGGCCGAGCTCGCGGACGTGCACCAACTCGACGTGTGGGACTTCCGCGGTGTCTCGGGCCGAGGCTGGCGTTAGGGCCTGGACCCAGCCCTCCACCACCCGGTCCCGATGGGACCGGGTACCCCTCCACGAGACGAAGAGAGGTTTTGCCATGACCGGCCACCGAGCAGGGGAGTTTCCGGGCGCCACCCTCGTGGGCGAACGCAGGGAGCTGCCGGCGTCCTCCGTGGTGGAGCTGATACGCCGGTGGGCCGAGACCACGCCGGACGCGGTGGCGCTCGAATGCGGTGACACCACCACCACGTTCCGGCAGCTGTGGCGGCGCAGCGTGTCCCTCGCCGCCAGGCTGCGCGAGATGGACGTGCAGCCCGGCGAGGTCATCGGCGTCATCGCGCGCCGCAGCGCGGAGACGGTCGCGGCGATGATCGCGGTGATGGCCGTCCGCGGGGCCTACGCGCCGATCGACCCGACCAACCCGGTCGGGCGCGTGCGCCTCATCCTCGACCAGGTCCGGCCCCGCTTCATGCTGTGGGACGGCACCGGCTCCGTCGAGTGCGCCTCCGGCCTGCCCACGCTGGACACCTCCGGCGTGCCGGACCTGCCGGCGGACGCTCCGGCCACGGTCACGTCCGACCCGCATCACGACGATCTGGCCTACGTGGTCTTCACCTCCGGCTCCACGGGGCTGCCCAAGGGCGTGCTGGTGGAGCACCGCTCCCTGGTCAACTACATCGGCTGGGCGGCGACCCACGTCCTGCCGCAGGCCGGCGGCGCCGCCTGTCCGGTGTTCGCCAGCATGAGCTTCGACCTGGCGCTCACCACGCTTTGGGTGCCCCTCGCGCACGGCCGCACGATCGTCATGATCGAACACTCGACGGA
Source organism: Streptomyces sp. NPDC060002 (assembly GCF_042737245.1). Lineage (NCBI taxonomy): Bacteria > Bacillati > Actinomycetota > Actinomycetes > Kitasatosporales > Streptomycetaceae > Streptomyces > Streptomyces sp. NPDC060002. Next base: position 169,153 of record NZ_JBHWUW010000007.1, on the reverse strand, counting down.
CTATGCGAGCCTGTACGCCCGACGCGCGCGACCGTACGACTTCATCAAGGCCACCCCCAGTCACTTCCGGCTGTTCGAGCGCATGTTCCAGCCCGACTACCGGTCGGTCGCCAGACGGCTGATGATCGGCGGTGAGCCGCTGGAACCCGCCCTGTTGCGGCAGATGGCCGACCGGCTCGACGGCGTGGAGGTGGTCAACCACTACGGGCCCACCGAGACCACGATCGGCTGCTGCGCCTACCGCTTCGCGGTGCGGGACATGCCCGACCTGCCCACGCTGCCCATCGGCAGCCCCGCCTGGAACACCGCGGCCTACGTGGTGGACGACCGCGGCGGACCGGTGGGCGTGGGCGGCCAGGGCGAGCTGATCATCAGCGGCTTCGGCATCGCCCGCGGCTACCTCGGCGGCGGTGGTGACCGCTTTTTCGACGACCCCGCTTTCGGCGGCCGCGCCTACCGCACAGGCGACATCGTCGAGGTGTTGCCCGACGGCGCGCTGCTTCACCTCGGACGGCAGGACAGTCAACTGAAGGTGAGCGGCCACCGGTTCGAGACGGCGGAGCTGCGCCGCCACGTACTTTCGCTGCCGCGGCTCGCCGATGCCGCGTTCGACGTCGTACGCGGCGGTGTCCTGGACACGGTGGAGGCTTTTGTGGTCTTCGACGACCGGTCCGGACAGACGCCGCCCACGGAGCGCGAGATCCGCACCCGGCTGGCCTCCCTGCTGCCGCGGGAACTGGTGCCCCGGCGCGTGTACGTGGTGCCCGAGATCAAGGTCAACGCCAACGGCAAACAGGACGTCCGGGCCACCAGGGCACTGGCCGAGACGCTGGCCGGCGGCACCGGTCCGTGAGTCCGGTCCGGGCAGCAGGCACCGAGCCGGTCCACAGGGAAGGAGAATCCATGCGGGGCGTTCCCGCGCACACCGACTCGCCGGAGTCCGCGCACGACGTGGTCGTGCTGGGCGTGACGGCGAGCGACGCGCACGCGGTGGCCAACCAGCTGATCGCGCACGATCTGCGCGCCGAGGGCTACACCGTGATCAATCTGGGTGCCTGTACGCCGGTCTCGGAGTTCGTCCGGGCCGTGCGCGAGAACACCGGCGTGCTCGCCGTGGTGATCGGCAGTCTCAACGGCCACGCCCACGAGGACCTGCGTGACCTGCCCGCCGCCCGCGCCGCCGGGCAGCTGCCCTGCCCGGTGGTCCTCGGCGGCAACCTGTCCGTGGGCAGCAGGAAGGATCCCGGCGCGCTGGACCGGCTGCACCGGCTCGGTGTGGACCACATCCTGTCCGAGCTGAGCGATCTCCTCCCCCTGTTGCGCGAACTGGCCCGGCGGACCACGCGGTCCCAGCTCCCCCGAGCGATATGAGCCGGAACATGCACCTCTCCCCCGACGCGCACCCCCTCACCGACCCGGACCTTCCGTCCACGGCCGACATCGTGCGCTACGCCCGAACACGCGGGACGCCGACCGCCCGCGACGTACTGGCCCGCTCGGTGAAGGACGCGGTGGTGGCCGTCCAGCCCCGCTGCGGAGTAGGCGGACACGCCGAGATGCTGGAGCTGATGCGCTCCCTCGACGCCGGTGCACAGCCGGACGTCCTGACCATCACCATCGACTCCCACACACGGCTCAACCGCTTCGAGCACGCCTCCCGCCTGGCCGGTACCGACCCGGGCGCGCTCAACGGCTACCCGCTCGTGGCGCACGGCTGGCGGCGTGGCCGCGAACTGGTCGAGTCGGTGTCCGCGCCGGTGGAGATCCGGCACGGCTCCCCGGACGCCCGCCGTCTGTTCGAGGTCGCCATGGCGGCCGGCGCGACATCGTTCGAGGGCGGCGGCATCTCCTACAACCTCCCCTACTGCAAGGACGTACCGCTCGCGCACTCGCTGGCCTGCTGGCGCGAGGTCGACGCGATGACCGGTGACCTGCGGCGCGCCGGGCTGACGGTGGACCGCGAGCTGTTCGGCACCCTCACCGGCGTGCTGACGCCACCGTCGATCAGCCTGGCCATCGGCGTCATCGAGGCCGCTCTCGCCGCCGCCGAGGGCGTGGGCTGTCTGTCCCTGTCCTATCCGCAGGGCGGACACCTCGCCCAGGACGTCGCCGCACTGCGCGCCATCCCCGAACTGGCGCGGCGCTATCTGCCGGCGGACGTCGAGGTGTATCCCGTACTGCACGAGTTCATGGGCGTCTTCCCCACCCGGCGGTCCCACGCCGAGCAGCTGATCTTCTACGGTGCGCTCACCGCCCGGCTGGGCGGCGCGGCCAAACTGGTCACCAAGACCCACCAGGAGGCACTGGGCATTCCCGACGCCCAGGCGAACATCGACGGCATGCGCCTGGCCGCGGTCGCCAACTCACCGCTGCTGGACTTCGTCACCGTCGACACCGAACGGGTCGAGGAGGAACTGGAGTGGCTGCTCGCCGAAGTGGACGACCTCGTCGCCCCGGTCCTCGGCGCCGCCGACCCGGCCCGTGCCGTCGTCGCGGCGTTCGCCGACGGCACGCTCGACATCCCGTTCAGTGCCAGCCGGTACGCCCGGAGCGACGTGCTGCCCTGCCGTGACGCCTGCGGTGCGATCCGCTACGCCGTACCCGGTGCGCTGCCGTTGTCCCGCGCCGCGGTGCTGCGCCACCGCGACGGCCTCGGCCTCGCCGACGGGCTGCACAGCATGCGCACCCTGATCGAACGGGTCACGCGTGACATCAACCACTTCCCGCACCTCTTCGGCGAGGTCGGGCCGTGAGCCCCGGCGCGGGCCGGCCCCTCCATGGCTCAACCGGTCCCCAGGAACGCGTCTTCCGTCTGCAGGCCGTGGAACGCGGCGGGCCGGGAGCGGACCGCCTCCCAGCCGTCCGGGGGCTCGGGACCCAGGTGGTAGGAGATGTCCGGCTCCGTCGCCCGACGGGTGGCCTCACACACCCGTACCTGGCCCTCGGGGGCCATCGCCAGGAGCCGGAAGCACCGGTCGACCGGATCCCCCGTGACGCTCGGAACGCCGTGGTGCGCCGACAGGTACGCCAGACAGGCGTCGCCGGTGCCCACGGCGACGTGCAGACGGGCGCTGGACGCGCCGCCGCGCAGGCGGCTGAAGTCGAGCCAGTCCCGCACGGCGAAGGCGGTCCGCACCGCACGCGTGGCGTCGTCCCGGCGGGGGCTGTCGGCGCCGAACACGGCGGAGTACATCGGTGCCGTCGCCGACCCGACAATCCCCCCGTTGCGCGCGCACTCCTGCCGCATCAACGCTTCGATCTCCGCCATGGCCTGCTGGACGCCGTCCAGGTCGTGGCCGTCGGGCAGGTCGTGACGCACCCACACCAGAACGACGCTGACACGTCCGCGCCGGTGCCCCGCCCGGTGTCCCGTACCCTGCCGTCCGCCGTCCTCGACGAGGGCGGGCACCACACCATGATCGTGTCTGCCGTCGGGAGCCATCCGCGACAGCACACGGCTCATCAACGGGGCGCCGGAGACGTCCGGCCGGCGGGCGGCCTGCTGCCCGACGAGGGACGGCACGCGCGCCTGCTCGGACGCCCTTTGGTGCTCCACAGTCACCGGCTCGGTCGGCGCGGCCGACGGCATGTCCAGGTCGGGGGCGTGTTCCAGGATGTCGCGTTCCAGACGTTGCAGCTCCCGCGACGGCTCCAGGCCGTACTGTTCCACGAGTTCGCCCCTGATGCGGCGGAACACCGACAGCGCCTCCGTCTGCCGGCCGCACCGGTAGAGCGCCAGCATCAGCTGGCCGCTCAGCCGCTCCCGCAGGGGGTCCTCGGCGACGGCCGTCTGCAGCTCACCCAGGAGTTCGTGGTGGTTGCCGATCGCCAGCCCGGCTTCGAAGTAGTTCTCGAGGGCGTCCAGTCGCTCGCTCTCCAGGCCGTCCAGTTCGGGCCATTTCAGGCCATCCTCCGCCAGGTCGGCAAGTGCGGCCCCCCGCCACAGCCCGAGCGCCTCGCGCAGCGTGCGTGCCGCAGCGGCATGCGCGCCGGCGCCGGCTTCGGCCCGTGCGCGTTCCACGGTCCGGCGGAACCGGAACAGGTCCACGGCGTCGGGGTCGACGCGCAACTGGTATCCGGGAGCGCGGGTCAGCAGGACCGCCCGGGTCTCCGGGGCCCCGTGCGCCAGATCGAGCCGCAGGCCCCGGACTGCGTTGCCGATCATCTTGCGCGCGGTACGGGGGGTCTCCTCGGGCCACAGGACGTCGAGCAGCTTGTGCGTGGGCACGACCCGGTCGGCGTTGAGCAGGAGATAGGCGGCCAGACGGCGTTTGATCACTCCGCCGAGCGGGACGGTCACGCCGTCCGCGCTCGCCTGGAGAGAGCCTAGTATTCGGAAATCCACACGACCTCATTTCCAGCTGGTGCTGCAATATGTCGCTACCGACGGCCGGACCGTCGAAAGACTCCCGTCGGCCGCGCGGGCCTCCCGCGGGCGGGACGGAGGCCGGCGAAGGCGGGGACGCGCGGCTGGTCACCGCTCGTGTGTCCGTCCAGGACGTCACCGCCGCGGCGCCTCGCGACCACCGCGGTGCGCCGGCTGACGGCCGGGGCCGTCAGCTCCAGGGGTTGGTGTCGTCGTTGGCACCGTCGGCCTGCGTGGTGACCGCGTGCTGCGGCTGTGCGGCGGCTCCGCCGGCCGCCGTGCCCAGCGGAGCGAGGGCGGCGACGACGACGGTGACTACGGTGACGGCTTTCACGACGAGTGCGTCGATACGGTTCATGGGCTGCTCCCACTCGCTTCTCCACTGCATTCTGCTTCTGAGTGAAAATTAGGAGGCCGTGTAATCACTCCCCTTTGACGGCGCTATCTCTTCCGGATACCGCCCTGATGGGCTGTGCCGGAGCGGGCCGATCACGGTGTCCGGGCGGGCAGGGCGCCGTCCAGGAGGACGTGGCGGCCAGCGCGGCCTGCGTCAGCTCCTGCTTCCACAGCTGCCAGCTCACCCGCGCGATGCCCTGTTTCAGGTAACGGCGGTAGGTGCTGAAGGACAGGGACAGCTCCCGGGCCACGGCCTGCTGGGTGCTGCCGCCCTCCACGTAGGTCTCCCGGACGGCCGCCTTCTGCAGTTTCGCCTTGGGATCCTGGTCGATCGCCTCGATCGCCCGCAGGATCAGGGTGCGCAGGTTGTCCTCCGGGTCGCCGGAGCGGGAAGCGACGAACGCGGCGTGCAGCAGAGGGTTGGCGGTCAGGCGCTCCCGCTGGTGCCAGGCTCGCAGCGCGTCGTGCACGGCACGGTCGAAGGACGCCTTGGACAGAACGGACGTGCGCGGAAGGCTCGTGATGCCGGAGGTCCGCAGGCCGAAGAGCATCCGGTCGTCCAGCAGGTCGCTCCACTCGCTCACTCCCATCGCGCCCCAGTCGCGTCCGAAGAGTGTGACGGCCCGCTCGGCGAGCAGCGGCCCGCGCGGCAGCCGGCGGAAGTCCGCGAACTTCAGCAGGCGTGCCGTCCAGTCGTCTGGGCCGGACGCGTGGAAGGTCCACTCCAGCCGGTCCTCGCTCAGAAGTTCCCGGGTGATCCGGGCCAGCATCCCGGCCAGCGCGGCCGGCCGGTCCGCCGAACGCCTGCGCACCAGCAGGAAACGCACCAGCTGCACCCGCCGGCCGGGGCGCAGTTCCCGGCCGGCTTCCACGTGGTCGCGTACGGAGGCGACCACGGGATCGATCGCCGTTTCCACCGCGTCCCACCGGTCGAAGTTCAACAGTCCGAGGAAGCCGACGACCTCACCCGACCGCACCGACCTGTACACGCGGAAGCCGCCCGGCCGTCGGTGCAGCCAGAAGTCGAGGGCCGCCTCGCTCTCCGCACCCAACTCCTCGCGCATCAAAGCCCGCACCGGGGGGACGTCCTCGGCGTCGCAGGTGGTCTCACGCACCCGGTCGTCGCGGTCGCTCCAGTCGAAGCCGGGGAGCCATCTCCCCCCCGTCTGGATGTGGTTGTAGGCCGCGGCGGCACGCAGGGAAGCTGGTTCCGGGCGGGAACGGAGCAGGTGGTGCAGATGGGCCCGCACCGCCTTGTGCATCGACAGGTAGGAGTCGGGCGCGCGCCATCTGAGGTCCCGGTCCAGCGCCCGGACCACCACGGGCAGCAGGCGCAGGCCGTTGCGGTGGCTGGTGGCGTAGGGCTGCCGGCGCATCCAGTCGAACATCTCGTGCGCGTGGTCGGGCAGGAGAACCCGCAGCAGGTCCTCGGTGACCTCTGTCAGGTGGGCGCAGATCTCCAGCGCCCGCCGGTGGACGGGTGACGGCACGGGACCCACCACGCGGTTGAGGAGATCCTCGACGACGTGCGGCGACGGCTGCCACTCGCCGGGCGGTCCGTCGCCCCGGTCGGAGCCGACGAGCCGCAGAGCGAGGGGGTGCCCGTCCGCGAAGGCGAGCCGGGCCGCCCAGTCGGCGGTCGGGCCGGTCGTCGTGTCCCGCAGCAGCCGTGCCGACCCGGCCGGGGACAGGCCCTCCAGGGGTACGACGCGGAGCGTGTCGTACCAGGCCGGGTCGGTGCGCCAGCGCAGGCTCGGGGGCCGACGTCCGGCGAGCACCACGAGGGAGCCCGGTGCCAGCCGGGTGAGGAAACGGTCCCTGAACCAGTTTTCCAGGCTCCCGAGGTGGTCCGCGGCGTCGACGAGCAGGACCAGCCGACCGGTCCCGGCGACGTCCGCCGCGGCGGCGAAGGCCCGCTCGGTCGGCTCGGTCCGTTCCGCGTCCACCTCGACGACGTGCCGGCCGCGCTGCTCGGCTTCCACAGCGAAGCGCCGCAGGAGTGTCGTCTTGCCGATTCCCCCGGGCCCGTGCAGCGCCAGCACCGCGACCGGGCTCGTGCGGTCGTCCGGCACCGCGGCCGGGTCCGAGGGTTCCTCCAGCAGCACGCGGAAGCGGTCCAGTTCGTCCTCGCGTCCCACGAAACGGCGCAGGAACGCGCTCTGCCATGCGCGCGCGGGCGCACCGGCGCCGGCGGACGGCTGTTCACCCGTCTCACCACGGTCTGGTTTCATCCGAGCGCCGCGGCCCTGGGTCGGCGGCGGGTCCCGGGCATGGTCCGGGCCGGGACGGTCACGGTGTCATCCGCCATCGGGCAGACGGGGCGAGGACAGCCGCGCCAGCAGGCCTGCGGCACGGTTCTGTTCCTCGACCATGCCGAGGGTGGCGAACACCTTCGTGGCGTCGGCGAGCAGGTCGCCGGCCCCGGCCGCGTCGCCGGCGCGCAGCGCCAGGTCGGCCATGTCGACCTGTACGGAGGCCGCACCCGCCTGGTCCAGGATCTCCTCGCGGACGGTGAGCGCCCGGTCGAACAGGGAGGACGCCTCGGCCCGGTCTCCCAGGTGAGCGTGCACCCGGCCGAGATCGAGCAGCATGTACCCCTCGCCGATCACGTCGCCGTCGTCCCTGACCATGCACAGGCCTTCGGACAACACCTTGCGGGCCTCCTCCGGCTGCCCCCGGTGCAGGTGCAGCTGGCCCGCGCGCTGCAGTACCCGGGCCTGTCCGCCCAGGTACCCGAGGTCGCGCCAGATGTGCAGCGCGTCTTCGAGTTCCGCTTCCACCCGCTCGACGTCGCCCTGCCTGAGCAGGACGGCCGCGCGCTGGACGATCACGGAGGCCCTCGCCCAGGGTTCACTACATCGTTCGAAGTCGTGCTCCGCCTCCAGGAAGAGCTGCATCGCCGCGGCCTCGCGGCCGGCGAGCCGCTCCACGATGCCGAGGTCCCTGCGGCACATCCCGAGGCCCTTGCCGTGCCCCAGCGTCTCGAAGAGTTCCCGCGCCACCGTCAGTGCCTTGCGTGCCTCCGCGAGGTCGCGGCGGTTGAGGTACAGCGAACCGAGGGAGGCCAGCAGCGCCGCCTGACCCAACTGGTTGCCTCGCCGGCGCACCGCGGTCAGCGCCTTGCGGTGGGTGCGGGCCCAGTGGTCCAGGTAGCCGCGCGCCTCGAAGAAGGGTGCGAGGTTGACGGCGAGTTCCCAGGCGTAGTCGTCCTCGCCGTCCTGCGCGAGGCTCTCCACGGTCAGGCTGAGGTTCTCGCGTTCGGTGTCCAGCCACTCCATCGGCCGGGCCAGGACGGTGCGGACGTGCGCCACCGGCGGGTTCCAGTGCGGGGCCGACCCGTTGATGTAGCCGGTGCCTAAGATGCGCTGCTGGGCCTGGGCGACCAGGGAGAGCCAGGCGCCGCCCAGCCGACGGCCCGCGGCTCTGCGCTCGCTCGCGTCGGACTCCGCGGCCAGCCGGTCGCGGGCGAACAGCCGGATGATGTCGTGGAAGCCGTAGCGCGGTTCACCGGTGGCGTCGGCGCCGACGACGTCGAGCATCTGCACGTCGACCAGCGGTTCCATGAGGTCCGACGGGTAGGGGCTGGCGTCCGGGTCGTCGAGCAGCGCGCTGCCGATCCAGCCGGGGAAGGCGGAGCCCTTGACGAGGCTGAGCAGGCGCAGGAGCCTGCGGTCGGTGCCGGCCAGTCCTTCGTAGGTGAGGGAGAGGCTGGCGCGCACCGTCATCTCCCCATGGGTCAGTTCGTCCAGACACCGGCTCTCGTCGGCGAGACGCTGCACCATCGACGCCAGCGGCCAGTGCGGGCGGGCCGCCAGACGCGCGGCGACGATGCGCAGTGCCAGCGGCAGGCCTCCCACGGTCGCGGCCAGTGCCTTGGCCGCCTCCGGTTCGCGGTGCACCCGGTCCTCGCCGACCACCTTCCCGATGAGGTCCAGCGACTCCTGCCGGCCGAGGATGTCCAGGGTCACGCGGTGGGCGCCGGGCAGGGCGGTCAGCCGTGTCTTGCTGGTGACGAGGACGCCGCAGGAGCGGCTGCCCGGGAGCAGGGGGAAGGCCTGCTCCTCGCTGGCGGCGTCGTCCAGGACCACCAGGATCCGCCGGTCCGCCAGCATGCTGCGGTAGATCTCGCCGCGCTCCTCGAGGGAGTCGGGAATGGCCGGCCCCGGCAGGCCCAGTGCACGCAGGAAACGGCCGAGGACCTCCCGGGGGGCGAGCGGATCCGCACGGCCGCCGCGCAGCTGGCAGTAGAGCTGGCCGTCGGGGAAGTGCGACTCGGCCAGCCGGTGGGCGACTCTGGCGGCGAAGGTGCTCTTGCCGATGCCTGAACGGCCGGCGACGACGACGATGCCGGTGGCCCGGTCGGGTGAGGTGCTGGTGAGGACGGCCTCCGCCTCGGCGACAAGGTCCTCGTGGCCGACGAAGTCGGCGGTGTCGACGGGCAGTTGCCGCGGCACAGGACCACGCTTGGTCGTGGACCGCTCGTGTGACAACGATGTCCCCTCAAGGGACGAGGACGGAGGCGCGGCCGGCCGGCTCGCCGACGGTTTCGGCTCGGTGACGACGACGGTGACGGGTGTCTGCTCCAGCCGCAGGGAGGCGTCCTCGGTCAGGATCGCCTGCTCCAGTCTGCGCAGGTCCTCGCCGGGCTGGAGGCCGAGCTCCTCCTGGAGCAGCTTGCGTCCCTGCTGGTACGCCTCCAGGGCTTCCGCCTGTCGTCCGGAGCGGTACAGGGCGAGCATCAACTGCCCGCGGAAACGTTCACGCAGGGGGTTGTCACCGACCAGGAAGGCTATCTCGGCGGTCAGTTGGTGATGGCGGCCCAGCGCGAGCTCCAGTTCCAGGTACGACTCGGTCGCGGACAAGCGCTCCTCGTCGATGTGCTGGGCGATCCGGGCGAGCGCCTCGCTGGACGTTCCGTTCAGGCACGGGCCGCGCCACAGGCCCACCGCCGCGCGCAGGGTGCCGGCCGCCTCGGCCGGGCTGCCCCGGCCGGCCAGCACGCCGGCCTCGGCCACCGCCCGCCTGAAGACGCTCAGGTCGAGGGCGGACTCGTCGATGTGCAGCACGTAGCCCGGCGGCCGGGTGACGATCGTGGCCGGGACTGCCGCGTCCGTCAGGGTCTTTCGCATCCGGGAGACGCAGATCTGCACCTGGGTGCGCGCCGTCTCGGGCGGGTCCTCGGCCCACAGCAGCCGGATCAGGTGATCACAGTTCTGCACCCGTCCGGCTTCCAGCAGCAGGGCCGCGAGGAGGACCTGCTGCCTGCCCGCCGAGATCGGCACGGTGCCGTGGCCACTGAACACCTTGAGCTCGCCCAGCACTTGAAAGGCAGGGCCCACCGTCCGGTCTTGCGGCCGGACGTGCACTGCGCCCATGACTTCCTCCCTCAACACCCAAAGTGGATCACCACACTCCGAGAGCCGAGTATAAGACCCTCCTCCTTGCGCAACGGGGCTTGAGCACTAGGTGAACAGCGGCGCCGCCCGCGGGCACCGGCACTGAACACGCCCTGGTCACAGGCGGGGCGCCGCCCGGCCCACCGGCCCGCGGTGATCCGTCCCGCGAGTGATCAGCGGTGACCAACGATGTGGACACCGGGAGATCACTGCGCCGGGATACCGCGGCGATAGCGGCGGGTTAACGCGGCGTCGGACGATCGCCCGGTGCGCCCGTCGGCACGGCTCCGTCCGTTCACCGCTCCTTCGGTTCACCACCCCGTCCGTGCACCGCTCACGAGAGGTCGGCCATCGATTCATGACAAGCGACAGGATCCGGACGTCCTCCGCCCATCCGGCGGTGACGGCGGCCGGCGTCAACCACGTACTGCTCACCTACCACTACCTCGACATCGGGGACATGGACGGATACGCGTCCCTCACGGAGACGGACGTGACCCTCGACCATCCCGGCGCGCCGCCGCGACGCGGGCGCGAGGCGGTGCTCAGGGCCCACACGGCGCAGGCGTCGCCGCTCAGACGGCACGAACTGGACACCGTCATAGCCGACGGTGAGACGATCGTGGCGCTGGGACGCGTGGTGCACTCCGCTCCCGGCACCGCGGGCAGGACACCGGCCAGCACGGACTTCGCCGATGTTTTCACGCTGTCCGGACAAACCCTCGTCAGAGCGTGCCGCCGGTACTACTACGCACCGCCGCCCGGCCCCCAGCCGCCGTCGGGGTCCTGAGGACGGCGAGACCGGAGGCGAACGGCGACTCGCCGGGAGCGCACTCGCCCGACACACGGCCTCGGTCGCCGCCGACGGGTGCAGCATGAGGTTGCCGTTGACCGAACGCTGCTCCCCGCACGCGCGGGGATGGTCCCGGCAGCTCCTTGCACTCCAAGCCGTCGTCCTGCTGCAACCCGCACGGGATGGCCCCCAGGCCGGCGAGTGCGGGCTCGATTCGGACGGCTGCTCCCCCTCGCACGGGGATGGTCCCGAATCTGCCGGATGGCGCACCGTCGCGGGACGCTGCTCCCTGCATGTGTGGGGATGGTCCTGCCTTGCGGTCGCGGGGGACGGCTCGGCACCCTGCTCGCCGCGCGCGGGGAGGCCGGCGATCAGGTGCCCAGAGCTATGCACTCGTCGTCCAGGGCCTTGGCCGGGTCGGTGTACTGGGGTTGTGAGTCGGTGACTTGGCAGGTGCCCTCTTGGACGCCGAGGGTTTCGATGAGCGAGTCCTCAAGGCCTTTCAGGGACTGCTCGAAGTCCTCTTTGGTCTTCTCGACTGCGTTGCCTGCCGTGCCCTCACCAGGGGTGGCGGACGCCGAACTCGCCTGGGCAGTGGCCGCTTTGGGGGGAGGTAGAAACGCTGGCGTCCTGGCTGTCGGCGCTTCCGGCACGGGGCGTGAGCAGGACGCTTACTACTGCAACGGTGTTCAGAGCGAACGCCGTTGCAGTAGGTCTACGCCCGGTCAGCGCCTGGGAGGCCGTGGGAAGAAGCCGCTCGTCCGCGAGACGTACTCGGCGTAACCGGGCCGCTCGGCCATGTGCCGTTCCAGGAGCGGCTTTCCGCTGCCCCTGATCAGCAGGAAGCTCATCACCAGCGGCGAGACGAAACCGACCAGGGCCGAGGCCGCGGAGTCGCACGCGATGAGGAACAGACCCCACCAGACACAGAAGTCCCCGAAGTAGTTGGGGTGCCGGGTGTAGCGCCACAGGCCGCGGTCCATGACCCGGCCCCGGGTGGCCGGATCCGCCTTGAACCGGGCCAGCTGGGCGTCGCCCACCGCCTCGAAGAACATCCCCACCGCCCACAGCGCGGTGCCGGCCCAGGCGAACGCGGTCATCTGCGCCGGCACGTACTGCGCGGCCTGGACCGGCAGCGACACCAGCCACACCAGGGCGCCCTGAAGCAGGTACACCATGCGCAGCGCGTACAGGTTCCGGCTGCCGGGCGCCTTCGCGAGCATCGCCTCATAGCGGGGGTCCTCTCCGTGGCCGCGGCCGCGGCGCGCGATGTGCGCGGCCAGCCGCAGCCCCCAGACGGCCGTCAGGACGGTCACCAGGACACGGCGCCCGGTGTCGCCGTGCCCGGCGGAGGCCACGCAGGTCACGAGGGCGACGGCGGTGAAGGCGACTCCCCAGGCGACGTCCACGAGACGGTGCACGCCTTTGCGTACCGCCAGGGCGAAGGTGGCGAGCAGGACGACGAGGACGGCCGCGGCGGCCCAGGCGAGGTTGAGCGCGAACGTGCCCCAGGGGAACCCGCTCATGACCGCTCCAGCCCCGCGTACCAGCCCTCGGGACTGCCGAGGAGCAGGCGGGAGAAGTCGTTGGACAGGTCGTGGTGATGGCTGATCGCGGCCCGGTCCCGGGCCCGGCTGTGCAGGCCGCCGCGCAGCCGGGCCTGGGCGGCGGGCGGGGCCGGGCGCGGTCCGACGGCGCCGAGCCGCAGCGCCTCGGCCGCGGCGCGGGTGCGGTCGGCGAGGCTGGGCCGCGGGGCGTGCGGGCCCCGTTCCCGGGCGGCCGCCCGGAGGGTGCGCGGCGCGTGCCCGAGGTCGCCCTCGATGTCGAGCTCGCCGGCCGCATGAGCCTGGGCGAGGCCGAGTTCGCCGGATTTCCGGAGCGGGCGGCGCAGGGCGCGGCGGGAGCGTACGACCACGACGGGGCCGTCGGCCGGGCCCGCCTCGCTGCCGTCCCAGGCGCGCGGCCGGACGGGCAGGGCCGCGCCGAGAGCGTCCTCGACGAGGGCGGCGAGCCGTTGGGCGGTGCCGGGCCGCGCGGTGCGGGCGGTGCGCAGGTCGGTCATCGGGTCGGGTCCTCCTTGGCGAACAGGTACTGCTGGACGTCGAGGTAGCCGGAGCGGAAGCCGGCCTCGGAGTAGGCGAGGTAGAGGGTCCACATCCGGCGGAAGGTGGCGTCGAAGCCGAGGGCCGCGACCTCGTCGGCGCGTTCGGTGAACCGCTCGCGCCACAGCCGCAGCGTCTCGGCGTAGTGCGCGCCGAAGCCGTCCCGGCGGGCGACGGTCAGCCGGGTGTGGTCGCGGACTGTGCGCTCGACGGCCTCGACGGAGGGCAGCAGGCCGCCGGGGAAGATGTACTTCTGGATCCAGGTGTGGGTGTCCCGGCTGGCCAGCATCCGCTCGTGGGGCATGGTGATGGCCTGGAGGGCGGCCCGGCCGCCGGGGGCGAGGCGGTCGTCGAGGGTGCGGAAGTAGACCGGCCAGAACTCCTCGCCGACGGCTTCGATCATCTCGACGCTCACGACGGCGTCGTAGCTGCCGCGTGCCTCGCGGTAGTCGCACAGCTCGACCGCGACCCGGTCTGCGAGGCCGGCGTCCCGGACCCGGGCGAGGGCCAGGTCGCGCTGTTCGCCGGAGAGGGTGAGCGAGGTGACGTGGGCGCCGCGCGCCGCGGCCCGCAGGGCCAGTTCGCCCCAGCCGGTGCCGATCTCCAGCAGCCGGGTGCCGCTGCGGACGCGGGCGAGGTCGAGCAGCCGGTCGATCTTGCGGTGCTGGGCGGCGGCGAGCAGGTCCCAGCGGGCGGGGAAGCCACGGAAGAGCGCCGAGGAGTAGCTGAGCGTGTCGTCCAGGAACAGCGTGAACAGGTCGTTGGACAGGTCGTAGTGGCGGCTGATGTTGGCGCGGGCGTTGTCCGGGGTGTTGCGCCGGTGGTGCGGCTGCCGCTGCGCCCACCGGCCGCGCAGGCGCTGCAGCGGGGCCGGGATCAGGTCGGCCGCGTGGGCGGCGAGCACGGTGAGCGGGGCGACCAGGTCGGGCGCGTCCCACTCGCCGGCCATGTAGGACTCGCCGAAGCCGATCAGGCCGTGGGTGCCGATCCGGGCGTGGAAGGCGCGCGGGTCCCTGATCTCCAGCAGCGGCCCGCCCCGGCCCACGGAGGTGCCGTCCGCGTAGCGTGCCCGCAGCGGCAGCCGGTCCAGTGCCCGGCGGACGACGGCGCCGGTCACGGCGGTCCGGACGCGGGCGGCGGACGGCGGGGCGGCCACGCCGGGCCGCTGTGCGGCGTCCGTGTGCGGGACGGCGTGGCAGTCACCCCGCCGCACGGTGGCGGGGCGGGGCTCGACGTACGTCATGGGTTGTTCTCTCCGGTGCGGTGGTCGGGACGGGGTCGGACGGGCAGGCCGCGCAGGTACAGGCGGATGCCGTGCAGTCGGATGGCGGCGGAGACGGCGATGGTGGACCAGGGGCGGCGCAGCGCCTGGCGCAGCAGCCGCCCGTTCGTTGCTTCCCGTCGCGTCCCGCGCACGGTTGCGGTGAAGGGGCGCCCGCCCGCGCGGTCGAGGTGCACGGTGAGGTCGAGCCGCTCGTCCGGCCTGGGCAGCCGCATGCGGTAGTGGCCGTCGACGGGGAAGAACGGCGAGACGTAGAACTCCTTGTCGGTCCCCGCTCTGCCGTCGGCGTCCGTGTCGAGCAGATAGCAGTGGCGTTCGCCGTAGGTGTTGTGGACCTCGGCGACCACGCAGCGCGGCTCGCCGTCGGGGCCGTGGCACCAGTAGACGGTGAGCGGGTTGAAGACGTGTCCGAACACGCGGGCCTGGGTGAGCATGAGCACCGGGCCGCCCGCCAGGTCGACGCCGTGCGCCGCCAGGAAGGCGTCCAGGCCCGCCCGGATGCCGGGCTCGTCGCCGGTGAAGTGGTCGCGCGCGTCGAAGCGGGTCAACGCCCGTAGCGGACGCGGGAGTTCGGGCGGGTGGTCGACGTCGACCAGCCACAGATGGGTGCGGTGGCGCAGCACGTACCGCAGCGGTGCGGTGCGCACATGGGTGATCGTGCAGGGGTACAGGGCGGGTGTCAGGGTGACCCGCTCGGCCCCCTCGGCCCCCTCGGCCCCCTCGGCCCCCTCGGTCCGTTCGGCCCGCTCGGCCCGCGCGCTCCGGGGGGTCACCACCGCACCCCCAGTGCGGCCGCGGCCGTCACGCCGGACCGGCAGCCGTCCTCGTGGAACCCCCAGCCGTGGTAGGCGCCGGCGAACGCGGTGACGGTGGTGTTCAGGGCGGGCAGGTCCCGCTGGGCGGCGACCGACTCCGGGGTGTAGACGGGGTGTTCGTAGGCCATGCGGGCGAGGATCCGGCCGGGGTCGACGCGGTCCTCGCCGCCGAGGGTGACCACGTACGGCTCGGCCGCGTCGAGCCGCTGGAGCCGGTTCATGTCGTAGCTGACCCGGACGTGGTCGGCGCCCGCGGCGCAGGACGGCATCAGGTAGTTCCAGGAGGCCCGGGCGCGCCGGGCGTGCGGGAGGACCGAGGTGTCGGTGTGCAGCAGGGTGACGTTGCGCGCGTAGCGGAACGCGCCGAGCACCTCCTTCTCCCGCGGGGTGGCGTCGGCGAGCATCCGCAGCGCCTGGTCGGGGTGGACGGCGATCACGACGGCGTCGTAGGCCTCGCTCACGCCGTCGTCGGTGGTGATCTCGGCGCCGTCCGGGGTGCGCCGCACGGCCCGTACGGGGATCCCGGTGCGGACGGCGTCCAGGCGCTCGGCGACCCGGTCGACGTACTCGCGCGAGCCGCCGGTCACCGTGCGCCACACAGGGGAGCCGCCGACCGCGAGCATCCCGTGATGCTCCAGGAACCGGAACAGATAGGCGGCCGGGTAGCGCTGTGCGGTGGCGGCGTCGCAGGACCAGACGGCCGCGACGACCGGCGTCATGAAGTGCGCGCGGAAATAGGCGGAGAAGCCCTCGCGGTCGAGGAAATCCCCCAGCGTGAAGGTGTCCTCGGCGCCGTGGGCCAGCAGTCGGCGGGCCGCGCGGTGGAAGGCGGGGACCTCGGTGAGCATGCGCAGGTAGGGCAGGCGCACGGCGTTGCGCGGCCGGGCCAGGAGCCCGGCGGGGCCGCGGGCGCCGGTGTACTCGAGCCCGCAGCCGTCGCACCGTACGGACATGCTCATCTCCGACTCCTGGGTGGAGACGCCGAGATCGTCGAAGAGCCGCAGCAGGTGGGGGTAGGTACGGCGGTTGTGCACGATGAAGCCGGAGTCGACGCGCTGGACCCGGCCGTCGGGTGCGGTGAGGTCGTGGGTGTGGGCGTGTCCGCCGAGCCGGTCGTCGGCCTCGTAGAGGGTGACCCGGCGGTTTCCGCGGCGCAGGACGTGCGCGGCGGTCAGCCCGGCCACCCCGCTGCCCACGACCGCCGTCCGCCGTCGCCCGTCGGACCCGGCTCCGGGTCCCCCGCGCGGCTCGCCGCCGGCCGCCGCTGTCGTCCGCACCATCGTCCGCTCCTCCCTGCCCGGCCCCGGGGCGGGGCCGTCGCGTGTAATCCGAGGCCGCGGCCGGAGCGGATTGGCGCGAGGCCGGGATTCCTTGCCGGAGGGACGAATGATCCGATAACCGAACAGTACGCACTGACTCTACACATAAAGAATAAATAAGAGCAGAATGGACAGGCGCGGCACTTACCGCACACCGCTCCGCAGCGGTCGGGCCTGAAAGTCGAAGGAGACGCGTCATGGCCAACGTCTCGCCCACCAGAGGTGACATGTCGACGCACCCCGATGTTCCCGAGATGCAGGCGCGGTACGCCCGCATGCTCGGCGGTCGTGATGTGGCGCTCGTGGACGGACCGGTGTTCCTGCTCGGTCTGTACTGCGCCGTGTCCCCCTGGATCCTCCACTACACCGCAAGCCAGCCCGCGCTCATGACCCACAACCTGATCGTCGGGATCGCGATCGGTCTGCTGGCCCTCGGCTTCACCGCCGCTCCCGCGCGGATGTACGGCCTGAGCTGGGCCATGTGCGCGCTGGGCATCTGGATGATCATCGCGCCATGGGTCGTCGGCGACAGCCCTGACGCCGGCGTCGCGGTCAACAACATCGTCATCGGCGCCCTGGCCCTGATCCTGGGGCTGATGTGCACCGCCACGGTGTCGAGGAGCACCTCGCAGTCGTAGCGACCCTGTCGCACCCGGACGACGGCCGGGCCGATCCGCCCACGCGGACCGACCCGGCCGTCGTGCGTCCAGAATCGACCGCGCTCCTTCCGCCGAGGAGGTGCTCACGGCCTGCGGTTGGGCCGCCCGGCGGGGGCGACCCAACCGGCCTGCCGTCAGGTGACGTCGAGCGCGGTGTCGTCGATGACGAACGAGGTCTGGAGCTTGGAGCCTTCGGTACTGGTGAGCTTGAGCGTGACCGTCTGGCCGGCGTACCCGCTCAGGCTGAAGCTGCGCTGGGTGTAACCGGAGGCCGCGTTGAGGTTGGAGTACGAGGCCAGGGTGCCCAGGACGGTGCCGGAGCTGTTGAGAACCTGGACCTGGAGCGTGTCGTAGGCGGTGCTGGTGGTCGTCTCCGCGGTGTCGATGTGCAGATAGAGACTGAGGGTGGCGGAGCAGCCGGACGGGATCGTCGCCGACTGGGAGAGGGTCTCGCTCCCGGCGGTGCCGTTGCCGCCGAGCCAGGCGTAGTAGGAGCCCGTACGGGCCGACTCGCTGCTGGAGTTGGTGATGACGCCGCTGGTGGCGCTCCAGGTCGTGGCGCCGGACTCGAAGCCGGCGTTGCCGAGCACCTGGGTGTCGGTGCAGTCGGTGCCGCCGTCGTCGCCCCCGCTGCCGCTCGCGCCGGAGAGCCACTCGGTGGCGTTCAGGGCGAGGGCGGCATTGGTGGCGCCGGTGTCGTTCCAGCCGTCGTAGAGGGTGTTGCCGGACTGGCCGGTGCCGTCGTCGATGGGTGAGCTGTCGCCCCAGAAGGCGACGCGGCCGCTGCCGAAGGTGCTGGTGGCGAAGAAGGCGCCGGTGTTCCCGGAGTAGCCGCTGCGGTACAACAGGCCCTTGACCGAGGAGTTGTCGGCCGGCTTGAGCGTGGCCGTGGTGCCGGAGGCGATCAGGCTCTTGGTGACGGTGCCGAAGGAGCCGTGCAGGACGGGGTCGGTGCTGTCGCTGATCGCGGCCGGGTAGCCGGAGCTGATGGAGAGGGAGTCGACGGAGAAGCCGAACGGGTCGGTGGAGTCGACGCTGTTGTTGGTCATCAGATCGTTGAGGATCTCGACCGCGTCCTCGCCGTCGTTGTTGCGGTCGGCGCCCGTGTGGTCGGAGACCATGAACAGGCCGCCGCCGTTCTTCACGAAGTTCATGATCGCCGTCTTCTCGACGGTGGTGAACAGCGTGTTGGGCTCCGGCAGGACCAGCGTGTCGAAGTTCGACAGGTCGGTGGTGGCCGAGCCGCCGTAGGTGAGGGCGCTCGTGGCGGTCTTGAGGCTGTAGTCGCCGGTCCCCTGGAGGGCGACGCCCCACGACGACAGCGCGCCGGTCCAGTCCGTCTCGGAGGACGGGGAGGAGTCCTGGGAGAGCGGGTCGGGTTTGCTGGTCGAGATGATCCAGTCGGCGTTGCCGGCCTCCTCCGCGTGGCCGTCGTCGAACAGGATGCGGTGGGGGGTGGCCGCGTGGGCGGGCGTGGCGCTGGTGCTGACCTGAAGGGCGGCTCCGGTGACGAGCAGCCCGATACCGGCCAGGACGGTGGTGACCTTACGGCGGGATCTCTGTGATCCGAGCATCCGGCGAACCTCCGTGAGATGGGGGGACACGAGGCGGGTGCGGGCGCCAAAATCTGCGCGCGTAGATACCGCATTCGAGGGTTCTACCCGCGTGGAACGATTGAAAGGTACATGGCATGACTGAGCGGTGAACATCAAACGCAGGCAATAACGCGACCGAGAACGTCAACACCCGGCGCCACGGCACCACCACCCACGCCGCCGGCGTCGGCCCTGCCGCCCTCCCGCCCTCCCGCTCTGCCGCCCTACCGCTCTGTCGCCCTAACGCGCGTACACGTACGGCGTCGTGGTGCTCAGCGGCGCGAAGCCCAGGCGTTCGAGGATGGGGCGGCTCTGGTCGGAGGCATCCACCTGGAGGTAGCGGTAGCCGCGCTCGGCGGCGATGCGGGCGCGGTGCGCGATCAGCGCGCGGTACACACCCCGGCCGCGCCAGCCCTCGACGGTGCCGCCGCCCCACAGGCCCGCGAACCGCGCGCCCGGGATGAGCTCCATCCGCGCCGAGCTCACCGGCTCGTCCCCGGCCATCGCGAGGAGGGCCACGATCTCCTCCGGGCCGGCGGCGAGACGGGCGAGCAGGAGGTCCCGCAGCCAGGAGCCGTCGCGACCGAACGCCCTCTCGTTCGCCTCGACCATGAGCTCGACGCCCGCCCGGTCGGTGACGGGAACGATGCGGACACCCTCGGGCGGTTCGGCGTCGACCAGCTGGTCACAGGTCTCGCCGACCATCAGCGTCTCCTCCGGATCGGCGGTGAAACCGGCCGCCTCGAGTCGTTGCCCGAGGTCGGCGGGACGGTCGTGCCCGTGCAGCTTCCACTCGAACTCGTGGCCGAGCCCGGTGAAGTAGGCGACCTGTTCCGCGATCACCGCGTCGGCGTCGCCGGAGCCCAGGTCCGACCAGAGCACCCCGCTCCAGCCGCCTTCGCCGCCGACATGGCGGACCACACCCCCGGTCCGCTCCACGCGCGCGTCGGAGCTCTCGGGGCGCGCGCCTTCGCGCATGTCCCGGTCGTACAGGGCTAGTACCGCGGCGTGATCCATACGCCCACTCCAGCACCCCCGCGCGGCCGCGACAACGGAATTACCGGTGCCGGACCGGGCCGGACGCCGCCACGCCTTCCGGCCGCACCGCCGCCAGATACGCGCTCAGCCGGTCGCGGTTGCGGGCCAGACAGTCGATCCGGGCCTGAATGCGGTCGATGTGCCCCTCGAGCAGGGCCGCGGTCCGCGGGGTGAGGTGCTCGGCGGGCAGGATGATCTCCTCGGGTCCTGACAGATACGGCAGGATCGCGCGGATCATCTCGGTGGTGAGGCCGGAGTCGAGCAGCCCGCGGATCTGCTGGACGTCCCGGACGGCCGTCTCCCCGTAGGAGCGGTAGCCGTTCTCACCGCGTTCGGGGTGCAGCAGCTCCTGCTCCTCGTAGTAACGCAGCAGCCGGGTGGGGACGCCGGTGCGCCCGGAGAGGTCGCCGATCTTCATGCCGCGCTCCGCTCGTCGCTCCGCGTCGCCACTCCTGGCCGCCGCTCCGTGAGCGGCCCACAGGGCCACGCTTGCCTTCACACTGATGTGAATGTTCGACCATGGTCGCATGTCCACCACATCCACGGTCAAGGGCACAGCCCTGCCCGCGCCCCTGCCCTGGCCTGGGCTGCTCGCCCTGTCCACGGCCGCCTTCACCGCCGTGGTGACCGAACTGCTGCCCGCCGGGCTGCTGCCGCGCATGGCACCGGCCCTCGGCGTCCCCGAGGCCCGGGTGGGTTTCCTGGTCACCGGGTACGCGGTGGCGTCGTTCGTGGCGGCGATCCCGGTGACCGCGCTGCTGCGCGGTCTGCCGCGCCGGCCGGTCCTCGTCGGCACCCTGCTGGGCTTCGCGCTGAGCAACGCGGTGGTCGCGCTGTCGTCGTCGTACGGCCTCACCTTCGCCGCGCGCCTGGTCGCCGGCGTCATGGGCGGCACGCTGTGGGCGATGCTCGCCGGGTACGCGGCCCGGATGGTGCCGGCCGAGCGACGCGGCCGGGCGATCGCGGTCGTGCTCGCCGGCATCACGCTCGCGCTGTCGCTGGGGGTGCCCGCCGGGACCGCGCTGGCCGAGGTGGTGGGCTGGCGCGCGGCGTTCGGGCTGCTCTCCGCTCTCGCGGTGCTGCTCGTGGGCTGGGTGCGGTGGCGGGTCCCGGGCTTCCCGGGCGAGGCACGGGGCGAGCGGGTGCCGCTCGCCCGGGTCGCCCTGCTGCCGGGGCTCCCGGTGATCCTTTCCGTCACCCTGTTCCTGCTGCTGGGCCACCAGGTGCTGTACACGTACATCGCGCCCTTCGCCGAGCACGCCGGATTCGGACGTACGGATGTGGTGCTGCTGGTGTTCGGGGCGTCCACGGTCGCCGGGATCTGGGGCACGGGTCTGCTGGTGGACCGGCGCCCGCGGGCCACGCTGCTCGGCGTGCTCGCCCTCTGCGCGGCGGTCATGCCGGCCCTCGGCCGGTACGCCGACGCGCCCGCCGTGCTGCTGATCTCCGTCGCCCTGTGGGGAGTGGCCTTCGGCGGGGCGCCGACCCTCATCCAGACGGCACTGGTGAACGCCTCGGGGCCCGCGGCCTCCGACCTGGCGACCTCGCTCCAGACCACGGTGTACAACGCGGGCATCGCGGGCGGTTCGCTGACCGGAGGTGTGGTCCTGGAGGCCCTGGGCGCGGGGGCACTGCCGTGGACGGCGCTGCCGCTGGTCGCGCTGGCCCTCACCGCGGTCGCGCTGGGCCGCCGGCACGCGTTCCCGGTGGCGCGTAGCCGCGCCTTGGCCGCGGAGAGCAGCTCAGCTTGAGTCTCGGCGAATCGTGTACATCGCCTCGTCCGGGCAACTCGCCAGCCGGCTGGGCGAGTGGGGTGTACCCACCCCGCCGGTGCGGACCCCGCCGGTGCGGGCCCCGCCGGTGCGGGCCCCGATGCGGACCCCGCCAGCGCACGAGGTCGCCCCCCGGGGTGGCGGTGGAGGGGCCGGTTCCGGGCTGGTAGAGGAGATACGCGCACGGCACCGGCGCTTGCACACCGGCTGAGGCCGGCCCGGCCGCCCGCGTCCTGTCCACCGCGAGCGGCCGGGGACCGCGACGACCGCGCCGGACAGGACGCCCCCGGCGGTGCGGGCCGGGGCGGCGCCAGCGGGTCGGCCGGGTGGTTCGGCCACTGTCTCGGCCAGGCGACTCGGCCAGTGGTTCGGCCGGGCGACTCGGCCAGTGGTTCGGCCGGGTGACTCGGCCAGTGGTTCGGCCGGGTGACTCGGCCAGCGGTTCGGCCGGGTGGGCGGCTTCGACGGCCCCGGGCCTCGGAGGCCGTCGGGCCGTCACAGGCCCCCTGTTCACCTGCCCGGTGTCACCGTCACCGAGGGGGCCTGCGCACCGTCCGCTTCGAGGAGGCGGCTCAGCTCTCCGCGTGCGGGCGGAACCGCCGCCGCACGGCCAGACCGCCGAGCAGCAGGGCCGCGCTGCCCGCGAGGGCGGGCAGGGTGGCGTCGGCTCCCGTGTGGGCGAGCGAGGACGCGGCCTCGGGCACCCCGCCCTGGGAGGCAGGGGCCGGCGCCTGCGGAACTGCCTGCGGGCGCGGGTGCTGGGGCTCCGAAGGCGGATTGTGCCGGGTCGGCGGCTTCGGCGGCTTCGGCGGCTTCGGCCCGGGCTCGGCTGGCGGCGCGGGCTCCTCACCGGAAACGTTGACGGACTTGTTGCCGAACGCCGGATTCGCGATGCCGACGACGTTCACGCTGTTGCCGCTGACGTTCACCGGGAGGTGGACCGGCAGCTGGACGCCGTTGCCGGAGACGACGCCCGGGGAGTCCTGCGTGACGCCGTGCGCGGTGGCGCCGCCGCCGGACGACGCGCCGTGCTGCCCGGGAGCGGTGGCGCCACCACCTGACGATGCGCCGTGCTTCCCGGGAGCGGCCGCCGCGCCCTTGTTGGCGCAGGTGTTGCCTGCGGCGGGGTTCAGCACGCCCACCACGTTCACCGTGTTCCCGCACAGGTTCACCGGGAGGTGCACCGGCAGCTGGACGCCGTTGCCGGAGATCAGTCCGGGCGAGCCGGCCGCGGCGCCGTCCGCCGCGGAGTCGGCGTGTGCGGGCAGTGTCACAGCCATCGCGCCGGAGACTGCGGCGACGGCCATCACACCGGTTCGGGTAACCCGTCTCATGGGTCCCTGCCTTCCAGACATGAATCGCGGGCACTCGCCCGCACCCGGTAGAACGTCGGCGCACCGTCCGGGTTATGCCTGAACACCCTTTCACCCCATTGGGTCACCTTTATGATCCCTCTTCGGTCCCCTCGTCGAACTGGTGTCAGCCCCGCCGAGCGGGCACCGCAGGGCGCACGGGGAGCGGTCCGCGAAGGGGCGCGGGGCGGCCCCCGCCCGCCCGGAGGCGGGTCGTCGGCAGGCCGCCTATCGTGAGCGAGGGCGCCGTTCCCGGACCGCTGCGGGCGTCCCTGGAGGCACTGATGCTGGTCAAGCTGCCGACGCCGCCCGGGCTGCGACGCTGCGCGCTCGCCGCGACCGCCGCACTGACCCTGCTGGGCGCGGGCCTGCCGACGGTGACCGCGAACCGGAACGCCGACGCGGACGACCGTCCCGACCTCTCGCGGTTCTACGGCCAGAAGGTCACGTGGTCGGCGTGCGAGGGCGACGGCATGCCCAAGGATCTCCAGTGCGCCGACCTCACCGTCCCCCTCGACTACCACCGCCCCGAGACCGGCACGCTCGACCTCGCGCTCGCCCGCTACCGGGCCACGGGCGACAAGCGCGGCTCGGTGGTGCTCAACTTCGGCGGCCCCGGCGGCCCGGGGGTCCCTGAACTCGCCTATGGCGGCAAGGAGTTCATGAACCTCACGGACGGCTACGACGTGGTCGCCCTCGATCCCCGGGGCGTCGGCCGCTCCTCCCCCGTCAGCTGCGGGGACGGGGAGGACAGCGGGCTGGCCACCCTGGACGACGACTCGGCCCTCGCCGATCCCCAGGCGCTCCTCACCCGGTTGAAGCAGGTCGCCGCCGACTGCGCCGAGCACTCCGGACCGGTGCTGCCGCACATAGGCACCGTCGACGCGGCACAGGACCTGGACGTGCTGCGCGCGGCGCTCGGCGACAAGAAGCTCAACTATCTGGGGTTCTCGTACGGCACCCGGCTCGGCGCGGTCTACGCCGCCCGGTTCCCCGACAAGGTGGGCCGGCTGGTCCTCGACGGCGTCGACACCCTGACCGAGCCGCTCACCGAGCAGGGCATCGCGGGCGCCCGGGGACAGCAGGTGGCGCTGGACGACTTCGTCGGCTGGTGCACCAAGGACATCGCCTGCCCGTTCGGGCAGGATCCGCGCGTGGCCCGCGAGGAGGTCGTCCGGCTCGTGCGCTCGCTGGACGAGGACCCGCTGCCGACCGACTTCGGCGCGGACTTCACCGGCCAGGACCTCGTCGGCGCCCTCGGACAGGGGCTGTACAGCAAGGAACTGTGGCCCCTGCTGGAACGGGCGCTGGCGCAGCTCATCGAGAGCGGCGACGCCAGCGGGGTGCTCAGCTTCGCGACCGGCGGCTTCGCCCTTCCGCTGCCGTTCCCGCTCCGCGCCGCGGGCCGCGGCGAGCCCTCCCCCGGGACGCTGGTCGACGAGGAGGACGTCCCCCTCGACAACCTGCCCGCGGCGCTGATGGCGATCAACTGCGCCGACGACCCCGACCGGCCCACGGCCGCGCAGATCACCGCGGACCTCAAGCGGCTGCACGCCGCCTATGACAAGGCCTCACCGGTCTTCGGCCGGTACCGCCTCACAGAGGTCCTGATGTGCTACGGCCGCCCCAAGGGCACCGACTTCATCCGCGATGAGGTGAAGGACCTGAGCACCCCGGACATGCTGCTGGTCGGCACCCGCGGCGATCCGGCGACGCCGTACCGCTGGACCGTGGAGACGGCGAAGCGTCTCGGTACCCCGGCCGTGGTGCTCGACAACAAGGGCGACGGCCACACCGGGTACGGCTCGTCCAAGTGCGTGCACCGCAAGGTCGACGACTTCCTGCTGTACGGCTCCCTCCCGCCCAGCGGCAGTTCCTGCGGGCCCGACGAGGACGACGACTGAGTGCGCCGGCTCCTGCCGCTGCTGCTCGTCTGTCTCCTCGCCACCGGGGCGACGGTCGCCGCGTCCGCCCGGTCCGCCTGGTGGTGGCTCGCGGCCGGACCGCTGCTCGCGTCGGCCTGTCTGGGCGGCTGGGACCTGCTCCAGCGCCGCCGCCCCGTGCTGCGCAACCACCCGCTGGTCGGGCGGCTGCGCTATCCGGCGGTGCAGGTGCGCGTGCCTCCCGGGAGCGGCGACGCGCGGGAGCCGTTCGGCGGCGACCGGGACGGGCACGAGTATCTGGTGCCGTCGCTGCGGCCGGTCGAGCCGGCCGAGGAGCCGCCGGTGGTGCGGGTGGGCGGGCCGGACTGCTCCCAGCCCTACGACATGGCGTTGCTGAACGTGTCCGCGATGAGCTTCGGGGCCCTGTCGTCGCGCGCGGTCCTCGCCCTCAACCGAGGTGCGGCGCTGGGGCGTTTCGCGCAGGACACCGGGGAGGGCGGGCTGTCCGAGCACCATCTGCGCGGCGGCGGCGACCTGGTCTGGGAGATCGGGACAGGATACTTCGGGTGCCGTGGCGCCGACGGCGGCTTCGACGCACGGGAGTTCGCGGACAAGGCGGCGCTGCCCGAGGTGAAGTGCGTGTCGTTGAAGCTGTCCCAGGGGGCGGCGCCGGGCAGCGGCGGGGTGCTGCCCGGGGTGAAGGTGAGCGCCGAGATCGCGCGGGAACGGAAGGTTCCGGCGGGCGAGACGGTGGTGTCGCCGCCGTTGCACCGGGAGTTCTCCACGCCGCGTGAACTGGTGCTGTTCCTGGCCCGGCTGCGGGAGCTGGCGGGTGGCAAACCGACCGGGTTCAAGCTGTGCGTGGGCTCACGGCGGGAGTTCCTCGCGCTGTGCGGGGCGATGGTGGCGGAGGGGCTGACACCCGACTTCGTGGTGGTGGACGGGTCGGAGGGCGGCACCGGCGCCGGGCCGGCGGGGTTCGCCGGGCACCTCGGTATGCCGCTCACCGAGGGGCTGATCACCGTGCACAACGCCCTGGTCGGCGTCGGGCTCCGGGACCGGGTGCGGATCGGGGCGAGCGGCCGGGTGACCACCGGCCCGGACATCGTCACCCGCCTCGCGCAGGGCGCCGACTACACCAACGCGGCCCGGGCGATGATGCGCGCCGTCGGCTGTGTCGGCGCCCTGCGGTGCCATACGGGGACCTGCCCGGCCGGCGTCGCGACCCAGGATCCACTGCGGGCACACGCCCTGAACGTGGCCGACACGGCCCGGCGGGTCCGGCGCTACCAGCGCGAGACGGTCCGTGACGCCGTCCGGATCATGGCGGCGATGGGCATCCGCGAGCCGGCCGGGCTCACACCGGGCCATCTGGTCCGGCGGACGCAGCCGGGCACGGTCCGCTCGTACGCGGAGCTGTACGAGTGGCTGGCGCCGGGCGAACTGCTCGCCGGACCACCGGAGTCCTGGGCGACGGACTGGAAGGCCGCGGACCCGGACAGCTTCGGCTAGCGCCCCCGCGGCCGACGGCCACGAGGGCTACGCCAGTTACGAGGGCTACGAGAGCTACGAGGGCTACGAGGGCTTGACGGTGACGAAGGCGTCGATCGCCGCCGTCAGCTCGGCCGGCTTCTCGACGGGGAGTTCGTGGCCCGCGTCGAGGACGCGGACGGTGGCGTCCGGATACGCCTTGGCCATGCGCAGCATCTGCCGCACCGGAAGCTGGATGTCGTGATAGCCGTGGATCATCAGGGTCGGGGCCTGGATCTCGCCGACCCGGTCCAGCACGTCGAAGGCACGCATGGCGCCGTACAGCGTCATGACCACCTCGCGCGGGGTGTCCGCGGAGGACTTGATGTACGCCCTGATCTGCTCGCGGGGGTAGCCGGGGGCGAAGGCCCGCTGGATGTTGGTGGCGACGAACAGCTTGAAGGGGACGAGGGTGGAGGCGCCCATCAGCAGGCCCCTGCCCCGGCTGTAGGTCATCTTGCCGATGGAGTTCACCAGCACCATGCGCTCCACCCGTGCGGGGTGGGAGAGGGCGACGGTCTGCGAGATCATCCCGCCCATCGAGTGACCGACCAGCACGAACCGTTCGATCTCCAGGTGGTCGAGGAGGGCCAGCAGGTCCGTCGCCAGCTCGGCGACCGTCTTCACGCCCGCGCCGCTGCTCTCGCCGTGCCCGCGCAGGTCGAAGCGGATCACCCGGCGCCGCTCGGCGAAGTGCGCCACCTGGTGGTCCCAGCGGTGCCGGTTCGCCGTCCAGCCGTGCACGAACACCAGGGGCACGCCGTCGCCGTCGCGCGGGCCCTCGTCGTCGTACGTCAGTGCTGCGCCGTCGACTTCGAGCTGCGGCATGGGTGCCTCCTGCGGTGCGGTCCCGGTTACTGACGCGTACGGTAACCGCCCGAAGGGGTCGCCGTCACCGTCCGGCGCCTGCGAGATCGCGATCAGAACTCCACGGGATCGCGCACCAGGGGGCAGGTCACGCGGTGTCCGCTGCCGCGCCCGAGCTCGGCAGGGAGGAGACGCCGGCGCCGACCATCGAGCCGACGACCATGGTGGTGAGCGTCGGCAGGCTCAGCTTCGCGGTGGCCGGCCGAAGCCCGGTCTCGGTCTCGGTCTCGGTCTCGGTCTCGGTCTCGGTCTCGGTCTCGGTCTCGGTCTCGGTCTGCGGCAGGGTGCCCTACGACGGAGCGACGGAAGTGGTGCGCCGGCGGCCGGGGAACGCCCGCCGGCCGCCGCTGCGACCTCAACCACGTATACACCCGGACATGTATTTGTATTGCCCCAAATGCCTGAACGTCGATTGGGACCTATCGTGCTGATATGGAGCACGCACTGAGCCCAGCGACCCTCTCCGAACTGCGCCGCCCGCGCCCCTATCCCGCGGTGTCCGTGCTGACGCCGACGCACCGGCGGGAACCCGAGAACGCCCAGGACCGGGTCCGGCTGCGCAATGTCGTGGCCGAGGCGAAGAAACAGCTGGAGACCGACCCTGCGGTCAGCCGCGAGCGGCGCGCCGACGTCGCCGACCAGCTCGACCTGGCCCTGGCCGAGGTCGACCTGGCGCACACCGAGGACGGCCTGGTCATCTACGCGGCCCCGGGCGAGCACCAGGTGTGGTCCCTGGCCCGTGCCGTCCCCGAACGCGTCGTGCTCTCCGACACCTTCCTGACCCGCAACCTCGTCTCGGCCCAGGCCGCCGATCGGCCGTTCTGGGTGCTGTCGGTCTCCGCCGGCCACGTCACGTTGTGGAACGGCGGCACCGACCGGGTCACCGAGGTACACGCCGGCGGCTTCCCCCTGGTCAGGAGTCAGCCGAACTTCGACGCC
Organism: Streptomyces sp. NPDC060002; assembly: GCF_042737245.1. NCBI lineage: Bacteria > Bacillati > Actinomycetota > Actinomycetes > Kitasatosporales > Streptomycetaceae > Streptomyces > Streptomyces sp. NPDC060002. The sequence continues at coordinate 141,049 of NZ_JBHWUW010000007.1, read as the reverse complement.
GAGCGCATGGAGCGGATCGGCGACTCGCCCAGCACGTTCCGCGACGAAGGCACCCGCCACTTCCTGCGCGAGGCCGACACCGCCCTGGGCAGGCTGCTGCGCGAGGACCCGCGACCGCTGTACGTCACCGGCGAGCAGGCGGCGCTGTCGCTCCTCGACGAGCTGGGCGGAGTCACCCGGGGCGCGGTGCACGTCGCGCACGGCGGCCTCTCCCACGGCACACCCGACGCCGTGTGGCAGGCGGTGCGCCCCTTGCACGAGGCGGAGGGCCGCCGCGACAGCGCGGCCGTCGCCCGGAAACTCGACTCGGCCCGTGGACACAAGACCTTCGCGGCCGGCGTCGACGAGCTCTGGCAGAGCGCGCGGGAGGGCCGGATCCGGCTGCTGGCCGTCGAGGAGAACTACCGGGTCACGGTCCGCGACGGCGGCGACCATCTCGTCCCCGCCCCGAGCGGCGACCTCGACGCCCGCGACGACATCGTGGACGAGATCGTCGAGCAGTGCCTGGAGACGGGCGCCGAGGTGCGCTTCGTGCCCGACGGCACACTGGGCGACGCGGACGGGATGGCGGGCGTGCTGCGCTACTGACCCGCGACCGACCCGCGCTGTGGCGGCTCGGCGGGTTGCCCTGGTCGGGGGCCCGTTCGGCGGCTTTCCCGGCGGCGTACGCTACGGCGTGATCGTCGACCGGGGGGTGAGTACGCGTGAGTGACCTGCTGGGCGTGGCCGTACTGGGTGCCGGCCACATGGGGGCCGACCATATACGTCGCCTCGATCGCGTGGTGAGCGGAGCCCGGGTCGCCGCAGTGGCCGATCCCGACGCCGCGCGCGCGAAGGGGGCCGTGGCCGGAATCGAGGGCGTGACGGTCCACACGGAGGTCGAGGCCGCGCTCGACGCGCCCGGCGTCGAGGCCGTGCTGATCGCCTCGCCCGGTCCCGCCCACCAGGAGGCCCTGCTCGCGGCCTTCGCCCGCGGGCTCCCGGTGCTGTGCGAGAAGCCGATGGTGCCGGACTCGGCCGGGGCGCTGCGTGTGCTGGAGGCGGAGGCCCGGCTGGGACGGCGGCTGACGCAGATCGGGTTCATGCGGCGCTACGACGCCGGGTACCGCAGGCTCAAGTCGCTGCTGGACGACGGGCGGCTCGGCCGGCCGCTGATGCTGCACTGCGTACACCGCAACGTCTCCTCACCGCCGGGCTTCACCAGCGCGATGCTGATCGACAGCTCGGTGTCGCACGAGATCGACGCGGCTCGCTGGCTGCTCGGCCAGGAGCTGACCGCGGTCACCGTACGGCGCCCGCGCCCCTCCCCCGGCGCCCCGCAGGGCCTGCTCGACCCGCAGTTCGTGCTCTTCGAGACCGACGGGGGCGCCCTGGTCGACGTGGAGGTCTTCGTCAACTGCGGTTTCGGCTACCAGGTTCGCTGCGAGGCCGTGTGCGAGGCGGGCAGCGCACGGATCGGCGACGACCAGGGAATGCTCGTCACCGTTCGGGGCACCGCCGGCGCGGACGTGCCCCAGGACTACCTCGTGCGGTTCGCGGACGCCTACGACCGCGAGGTGCAGGCCTGGGTCGACGCCACCCGGCGCGGTCGGGTCACCGGCCCGACCGTCTGGGACGGCTACGCGGCCTCCGCCGTCGCCGAGGCCGGGATCCGGTCCCTGGAGAGCGATACGCGCGTCGCGGTCGAACTCGCCCCGCGCCCCGTCCTGTACACCGCGGGCGGTCACTGACACCCGGGGCTCAGACATTGCCGAGCAGGGCCTCCAGTCCCTGGTCGACGGCGGCGCCGACATCCTCCCGGCCCGCCGCGACCACCGCGTAACTGCGCAGCAGGAACCGGCGCAGGGCACCCGTGTCGAACTGGAGCAGGGCCAGGCCGAGCGGGGAGTGGAACTCCACCACCGTACGGACCGGCCCACAGGGCCAGATGTGCACGTCCCCGCTCCCCGCCGGACCGCTCACGCCCTGCTCCAGCAGGGTCCGGCCGAAGGTCCAGGTGACCGCCTCGCCCGCGAGTGAGACCTCCGGCGGGAAGTCGACGTGCACGGCGAACGGGTCGCAGGAGTCGTAGCGGAGCGTGGCGGGCACGGGCAGCTCCTGGTCCTCCGCGGTGATCAGGCGGGCGCGGACGGGTTGTTCCAGAGTGATGTCCATGCAAGTACGACCTCGCAGGGGCCACTTGCATTACGCGAAAGCAGTGTCCAATTCACGTGACCTGCGTCACAGCGGCCCTTGCCTGGAACATCAGCCCTCCGAACACCCGACCGATGGCCCCTTCGACCCCCTCAGGAGTCCCTCAAGTCACGTACGTCACCTACGACTTGAGGTGCTTCCCGGGCCCGCCGACCACCTCCCGCCACCCCTCATTGAAGACACTGGCATATGCCAGAAGCACCACTGAATCGTGTGTTGCCAAATCCCTTACACACCGTCGCGGGCTGTGCAACAGTCGTAACGGCCCTTGTGCCAGCCTTCGCCGTACCGTCCCGCATCGGAGTGCGTCATGCCGCCCCATGTCTCTGCGGACCGCTCAGCCGCCCAGCCGCCGGGGCGCGGCCCGGTCGACGCGCTGATCACGCAGACCCGGCGGCTCAAGGGCGACATGAACGCCGTACGGCAGGACGCCCGCGGCGACACAGGGGACCCGCAGGGCCGCTGGCAGCGCGCGCTCTACGACCTGGCGCTGCACCAACTCGACGACCTCGACACGCACCTGGCCCAGTTGCGGGACGGTCCGCCGCCCGTGCCGGCCGCCGAGCACGCGCCCGCCGCGCCCCGGCGCGAGTCGCTGCTCAGCCGGGTCGGCAGCGCGGAGTGGAACCTGCTGACGGACGAGGCCGTCTGGTCCGAGGAGCTCTACGGGATCCTCGGCCGCGACCCCGCCGCTCCCCCGCTCACCCTCGACGAACTGCCCGCGCTCGTCCTCGACGAGGACCGGCCGAGGCTGACGGCCATGGTCACGGACTGCCTGATCGACGCCCGGCCGATCGACGGCGAGTTCCGCGTCGTGCGCCCGGACGGCGACCGCCGCACCGTGCACATGATGGGCGAGCCCGTACTCGACGCCGAGGGCGGCACCACCTCGATGTGGGCCGTGCTGCGGGACGTCAGCGAACTGCGCCGCAGCCAGCGGGCGGTGCGCGAGAGCCGTGACTCGCTCCAGCGGCAGCGACACCACGCCCAGACCGAACACCGGCTCGCGGTGGAGCTCCAGGAGGCCGTGCTGCCGCCGTGGCGCGGCTCCCCGCGCCTGCCGCACCAGGGCCCCCGCTCCCTCGACCTCGCCGCCCACTACCTGCCCGCCGCGACGACCTCACAGATCGGCGGCGACTGGTACGACGCGCTCGAACTCTGCGACGGGCAGACGCTGCTCAGCGTCGGTGATCTCACCGGCCACGGCCCGACCGTCACCTCGACCACGGCGATGCTGCTGGGCGCCCTGCGCGGAATGGCCATGGCGGGCACCCGGCCCGCCCAACTGATGTCCTGGCTGAACCAGTTACTCGACGCCACGGTCCAACCGGCTCTGGGCAGCGCGGTCTGCTGCCGCTACCGGCCGGACACCCGCACCCTGATGTGGGCGCAGGCCGGACACCCCGTCCCGTTGCTGTTCCGCGACGGGACGGGACGCCGGCTGGACGCACCGGAGGGCGTACTCCTCGGAGCCACCGCACGCGCCGTCTACGGGCAGGCCGAGGAGACCCTCGAACAAGGCGACCTGCTCCTGCTGCACACCGACGGGCTGGCACCCGCCGACCGCCTCCTGGGCCTGGCCCCTCGTCTGGACGCGGCGCGCACCGCACAGGAGTGTGTGCGGATGGTCGTGGAGGAGTGCGGCGAGGGCGAACGCGCCGACGACGCCTGCGTACTCGTCGCCCGGGTCACCCGGTGAGTGGGACCGACCGACGACAACCCGCTCACACCTGAGCGCCGTTGCCCCCCTTGCTCCCCCTGCTGCCCTTCTGCTTCGGCAGCGCCAGCCTGATCTCCTCACGCAGCTCGCTGATCCTCGGGTAGTTGGCGTACTCCGCGGTGAGCCGGTACATCTGGCTCAGCCGGTCCCAGGTGCGCCGGGAGGAGTTCGACCCCATCGACATCAGGGCCAGCCGCGCGAACCGGTCCGCCTGCTCGGGGTCGTCGGCGATGAAGCAGGCGGACGCCATGGACAGATGGTCGAAGATCTTCGACCGTTCCCGCCCGTCGACGCGCAGCGCCAGCGCCCGCTCCGCGTAGTACTGGGCGTGCGCGGCCGCCTGCGGCTCGAACTCGGCCAGCGTGCGGTAGGCCAGCGCCTGCATGCCGTACAGATCCTCGTCCTTGAAGGTCTGCATCCAGGACGGCGGTGTGACGTCGCCCTTGTCGGAGACGAAGAGGTCCTCCGCCCGGCCGAGGGTACGGCGCATGGCCTGGCCCTTGCCCATCGACGCCTGCGCCCAGGCCTCGACCGTGTGGAACATCGCCCGGGTACGCGGGGTCGCGTCGTCGCCGGATCCGGACTGGGCGAGCTTCATCAGGTCGAGGGCCTCGTCGGGCCGTCCGAGGTGGACCATCTGACGGGCCGCCCGGGAGAGCGCCTCGCCGGCCCGCGGCCGGTCACCGCCCTCTCGTGCGGCATGGGCGGCGATGACGAAGTACTTCTGGGCCGTGGGCTCCAGACCGATGTCGTGCGACATCCAGCCCGCGAGGACGGCGAGGTTGGCGGCGACGCCCCACAGGCGCCGCTGGAGATGGGAGGGGTGGTGGTAGGCGAGGATGCCGCCCACCTCGTTGAGCTGTCCCACGACGGCCTTGCGTTGCAGCCCGCCCCCGCGGGCCGCGTCCCAGGCCCGGAACACCTCCACCGAGCGCTCGAGTTCGTGCACCTCCTCCTTTCCGATGGGGGCGGCCTCGTAGCGGTCGAACCCGGCGGGGTCGGCATGGTGGAGGAGGGGGTGGTCGATGACAGGAGCGTCGGAGGAGAGGGTGGGGTCGGTGTGCAGCCACTCGTACATGGCACTGCTGAGAGCTGATCCCGCGGCGAGCGCGGCACCCGCGCCCACCAAGCCGCGTCGGTTGAGCATGAGGTCCATTCCCGTGAATTCGGTGAGGACCGCAGCAGTCCGTTCGGGCGCCCACGGCACACCGTCGGGATGATCCGCACTCCCGCCGCCGGGCCGTTTCCCTGTACGCCCGTGCCGGACCAGACCGAGGTCCTCGATGGTCACGACACGGCCGAGACGCTCGGTGAACAGAGCCGCCAGCACCCTCGGCACCGGATCGCGCGGGATCTCTCCCATGTCGATCCAGCGCCGCACCCGAGAGGTGTCGGTCGACAGCTGGGGGTGGCCCATGGCCGCCGCCTGCCGGTTGACCAGCCTCGCGAGTTCCCCCTTGGACCAGCCGGCCAGGCCGAACAGGTCCGAGAGGCGGGTGTTGGGTTGTCCGCTCACGTCAAGCCCCCAGGTTCTCGGCTGAGTTGACAGTAGCCCGGTGAAAGTTGCCGGGCGACTATTCGCCAGGGTTCGCCAGGGTGCGCCAGATGGTGTGCCACTGGGCGACGGGTGTCAGGTAGGAAAGCGCCACCCCGACCCGGTCGCCGAGGGACATTCCCCAGGGTGTAACCGAAAGGACCGGTCGGGGCAGCGTTCTGAACGTCCGGCACACGAAGGGATCTGTTTCTCCCATGTACGCAGCATCGTCCTCCGTGTCCGCCCCGCCCCGGTCGCTGCACACCCGCCCGGGCGGCGGCGGCCCCTACCTCGACCCCGCCGCGCGGTCGGCGGGCACCGCGCTCGGCGCCGGTCCGACCCGGCGCCCCGCGGGGCTCGGCACGCAACCGCTCAGCGGAAGACTCGACCTGTCCGGCGCCCAGGGCGCCCAACTGCGCACGGCGATCGCGTCCGTGCACCGGATCTGCCCGGAGTTCACCCCGGTCCAGGTGCTGCGCCGCAGCGGACGCTCGGTGTTGCTGGTGGGCACGACCGGCCGCAGCACGGCGGTCGCCAAGTGCTTACTCGACCACTCCCCGGTGTGGGCCGAGCAGATCCGGCACGAAATAGCCGCGTACCGCACGTTCGTCCGGCACCGCCCCCCGGTGCGGGCGCCGAGACTGATCGCGGCGGACCCGGACAACTGCACCCTGGTGATCGAGCGGATGCCGGGCCGGGTGGCGGCACTCCAGCGGCACCCCACCGAGGCCCCGCCGCGCGCGGACGTCCGGGCGGCACTCGGCGCGGTCTGCCGGCTCAACGCCTGGCGGCCCCCGGCGGGGACGTTCGACGCCCCGCTGGACTACGCCGCCCGTATCTCCCGCTATCACGAGCTGGGTCTGCTCACCGACCGGGACATGGGCGACCTCCAGAAGCTGCTGCACGGCATCGCGGCCACCGCGGGCCGGCAGGGCATGGGCCAGTTCTGTCACGGCGACGCCCTCCTGTCGAACATCCTTCTCTCACCGGCCGGTCCAGTGCTGGTGGACTGGGAGCACGCGGGTTGGTATCTGCCGGGCTACGACCTGGCGACGCTGTGGTCGGCGCTGGGCGACGCGCCGGTGGCACGCCGTCAGATCAGCCAGATCGCCCAGTCGGCGGGCCCCGCCTCACGGGACGCCTTCCTGGTGAACCTGATGCTGGTCCTGACCCGCGAGATCCGTACCTACGAGACGGCCGTGCAGCGTTCGATGCACGACGTCACCCCGACGGCCCCGGGCGCGCATCCGGGTGGCGCGCCGTCCGGCGAGGAACAGCGCCTGCTGCTGCGACGGCTGCACGACGACTGCCAGCTGGCCCGCCGGGCCGTGCGCGCGGCGGTCGGCACCCGCTGAGGGGACGGGGGTCCGCGGTCGCCTGAACGGCGGCGTACCGCAGGCCCCCCGGGGTGCGTCAGTGGTGTCTTGACGAGGTGGATCTCCTGTCTGTGGGCATGATTGACGGGTTGTCGGCAAGCCGGTGACAGTTGGTTCACGTCCGGCCCCGCACGCCCGCCCGCTCGTTCCCAGGAGGCCGCCTTGCGAAAACCCGTCACCCACCCCGGACCTGGCAGACACACCCGTAGAGCCGCAGGCGCCATGGCGTCGGCGGTTCTGCTGCTCCCGCTGCTCGGCGCGGCCTCCCCGGCCGAGGCCACGGATCCCTCGGTCTCCCCGGCCGGCAGGGCCGCCACGGCGGCCGGCCTCCAGCGTGCCTTCGCCGTCGCGGCCGCCGAGTACCGCGTGCCCCGGAGCCTGCTGTTGGGCGTCTCCTACCTCCAGTCCCGCTGGGACACGCACGCCGGAGCGCCGAGCGTGACCGGCGGTTACGGACCGATGCACCTCACCGACGCCCGTACGGCGCTCGCCGCGGCCCCGCACCACAGCCAGGGCGCGGAGGACGCCCGCGGCGACTCCGCCCGCCCGGCCCGGGTACCGCAGACTCGGCTCCCGGCCGTCGACGAGCTCCCGGCCCGGCTGCGGACCCTGCCGAGGGCGGCGGAGCTGACCGGCCTGAGCGCCGAGGAGCTGCGCACGGACCCCTCGGCCAACATCGCGGGCGGCGCGGCGCTCCTCGCCGCCGCGCAGCAGAGTCTCGGCGAGCCGCTGAGCGCCGACCCGGCGGACTGGTACGGCGCGGTGGCGCGCTTCTCGGGCGCGGACGACAGCGCGACGGCCGGCGCCTACGCCGACGACGTCTACGAGGTGCTCCGCACCGGCGCGGAGCGCGTCACGGACGCCGGCGGGCCGGTCGCCCTGGCAGCCGTGCCGGAGCTGGCCCCGCGGACCGCCCAGCTGCGGAAGACCGGGCTGCGCACGGCCTCCACGGCCGGCACGGAGTGTCCGACGACGGTGTCCTGCGAGTGGATCCCGGCGCCCTACGAGCAGTTCGGCGACAACGACTACGGCAATCACGACCTCGGGGACCGGCCCGCCGCGCCGAGCATCAAGTACATCGTCGTGCACGACACCGAGGGTGGCTGGGAGGGGGTGCTGAACATGGTCCAGGACCCCACCTATGTGTCCTGGAGCTACACCCTGCGCTCCACAGACGGCCATGTCGCCCAGCATGTGAAGGCCAGGGACGTGGCCTGGCACGCGGGCAACTGGTACGTCAACGCCAAGTCGATCGGTCTGGAGCACGAGGGCTTCCTCGCCCAGCCGGACTCCTGGTACACGGAGGCGATGTACCGGTCGTCGGCGCGGCTGGTGAAGTACCTGGCCGGGCGGTACGGCATCCCGCTGGACCGGCAGCACATCCTGGGCCACGACAACGTGCCGGGGCCGACCAGCGCGACCGTCTCCGGGATGCACACCGACCCGGGCCCGTACTGGGACTGGCGGCACTACTTCGAGCTGCTGGACCGGCCCTTCGCGGCGACGGCCCGCAGGAGTGGCGCTCTGGTGACGATCCGGCCGGACTACCGCGCCAACCAGCCGGTGTACACGGACTGCGTCACCAAGGGCAGGCCGTGCGCGGCGCACGGTTCCGGCGCGGTGCGGCTGTACTCCGACCACGACGAGAGGTCGGCCCTGATCAAGGACATCGGCCAGGGCTCGGCCCCGACCACGGGCGTGAACGACACCTCGTCGCGGGTGTCCAGCGGCCAGCAGTACGCGGTCGCCGACCGGTGGGGTGACTGGACGGCGATCTGGTACCTGGGTCAGAAGGCGTGGTTCCACAACCCGAAGGAGCAGCCGACGGCGGTCCCCGCGGCGGGCCAGGTGATCACTCCGAAGGACGGCCTCGACAGCGTTCCGGTCTACGGCCGCGCCTACCCGGAGGCGTCGGCCTACCCGGCGGGCGTCCCGGCCCAGGCGGTGTCACCGCTCCCGTACACCCTGCCGAAGGGCCAGAGGTACGTGGTCGGAGACAAGGTGCCGGGCGAGTACTACTACGCGGTCGGCTTCGCCACCGGCTCGCACCAGGTCGTGATCGGCGAGGACCAGTACTACGAGATCCAGTACGGCCACCGGGTGGCGTTCGTGCGGGCCGCGGACGTGCAGCTGATGTCGTCGATGTCGTAGCGCGCCTCAGCCCTGCTGGAACAGCTCCGCCGGGAGCGGTTTCAGCAGGGCGTACAGGTCGTCGGTGATGGGGCGGTCCCAGGCGGCGATGGTCACCAGGACGTTGTCGCTGCGGTCGAACTGCACGCAGGAGATCCGGCCCTCGGAGAGCTTGAGGCGGCGCACGATCAGGAGGTTGTCGCCCTGCATCACCGGCATGTCCTCGGTGCCGACGACGGTCACCTCCTCGTCGTTCTCCAGCGCGAGCAGCAGCTGGGCGACCTCGAAGGGGACCTCCCCCTCCTCCACCTCTCGGGCCGGGGAGCCCTCGGGCAGATTGCCGATGATCATCGCGGGGCCGCGGCCGCCGAAGAGGTCGTAGCGCAGGAAGACGCCCTGGCAACTGCCGTCGGGGGCGGGCAGCAGCCCGGCACCCAGATTGCCGGGCCAGTCGCCCGGATCCATGGCCAGGACGTCGAAGTCGGGCCCGGCGGGAGTGGCGCTGCGGCGGCGGAGGAACGACATGCGGCCATGGTACGTGGACAGCGCCGTCCGGCGACCGCCGGGAGGGACGCGGTTCGTCGTCCCGGGGCGCCGTTGCTCCCCGGGTGGTGGCGGCCGACGACGCCTGCCCGCCCGGGCCCCCGCCCGGGCAGGCTCACCGTGCCGGCGGACGGCCGGTACCGGTCTCAGGTCAGGTCGAACTCCCCCTCCCGCGCCCCCGACACGAACGCGCCCCACTCTGCGGGCGTGAAGATCAGGGAAGGGCTCGCTGGGCGGCCACTGTTGCGCATCGCGATGAATCCCTCGACGAAGGCGATCTGGACATCCCCCCGCCCCTGGCTGCTGGACTGCCACTCGGCGCTGCTGAGGTCCAGCTCCGGCTTGTCCCAGCCCGCGAGCGGCTGCTGCTGGATGGTGCTCTCGGCCACGTCCGTGCTCCTCCCGGTTCGTCGTCCGCGGGCCAGCCTAGCGATCGGTTCGGGACCCCGACAGAGCACGTGAGCGGGACCTTTCAGGACTCCGGTGGCCGCGCTCCCACGAGCCACATGGAGAAGAACTGCGAGCCGCCGCCATAGGCGTGCCCGAGGACCTTGCCGGCCCGCTCCACCTGGTGGTCACCGGCCTGGCCGCGCACCTGGAGCGCCGCCTCCGCGAAGCGGATCATGCCGGAGGCGCCGATGGGGTTGGTGGACAGGACGCCGCCCGACATGTTCACGGGCAGGTCGCCGTCGAGCTCCGTCACCCCGGCCTCGGTCAGCTTCCAGCCCTCGCCCTCCTCGGCGAAGCCGAGGTTCTCCAGCCACATGGGCTCGTACCAGGAGAACGGTACGTACATCTCGACGGCGTCGATGTCCCGGCGCGGGTCGGTGACACCGGCCTGCCGGTAGACGTCGGCGGCGCAGTCCTGGCCTGCCCGCGGCGACACGGCGTCCTTGCCGGCGAACAGGGTCGGTTCGCTGCGCATCGCGCCACCGAGCATCCAGGCGGGCCGCCGGGGCGCGCGGGCGGCTCCGGCCCGGTCGGTGAGGATCATCGCGCAGGCGCCGTCGGAGGAGGGGCAGGTCTCCGAGTAGCGGATCGGGTCCCAGAGCATGGGCGAGGCCTGGACCTTCTCCAGCGTGATGTCGTGCTCGTGCAGGTGGGCGTAGGGGTTCTTCAGCGCGTTGCGCCGGTCCTTGTACGCCACCAGCGAGCCGACGGTGTCGGGGGCGCCGCTGCGCCGCATGTACGCGCGCACGTGCGGCGCGAAGAAGCCGCCCGCCCCGGCGAGCAGCGGCTGCTGGAAGGGGACCGGCAGGGACAGTCCCCACATGGCGTTGGACTCGGACTGTTTCTCGAAGGCGAGGGTCAGCACGGTGCCGTGGACGCGGGCCGCGACGAGGCCCGCGGCGACGAGGGCGGTGGACCCGCCGACGGAGCCGGCCGTGTGCACCCGCAGCATCGGCTTGCCGACCGCGCCGAGCGCGTCGGCGAGGTAGAGCTCGGGCATCATGACGCCCTCGAAGAAGTCGGGGGCCTTGCCGATGACGACGGCGTCGATGTCGGCCCACGTCAGCTCGGCGTCCTCGAGGGCGCGTCGGGCGGCCTCGCGGACGAGCCCGGCGATCGACACGTCCCGACGTGCCGCGACGTGCTTGGTCTGGCCGATCCCGACGACGGCCACGGGCTCCTTGCTCATCGCGGTTCCCCTTCGAGTACGGCGACCAGGTTCTGCTGGAGACACGGTCCTGAGGTGGCGTGGGCGAGGGCGCGGTCGGACTCGCCCCGGTGGATCCGGGCGGCGGCCTCGCCGACGCGGATGAGGCCGGCGGCCATCATCGGGTTGGCGGCGAGGGCGCCGCCGGACAGGTTCACCCGCACGCTGTCGTCGAGCCGCAGCGCCTTGCGCAGGACGACCTCCTGCGCGCTGAACGGGGCGTGCAGTTCGGCGGTGTCGACGGGCCGTTCGAAGGCGCCTGCCCGTTCGGCGGCCAGGCGGGTGGAGGGCGAGTCGGTCAGGTCGCGCACGCCGAGCGAGTGGGCCTCGATCCGGTGGTCGATGCCCCGGATCCAGGCGGGCCGGGAGCACAGCTCGCGGGCCCGCTCCCCGGCCGCGAGGATCACGGCGGCGGCGCCGTCGCCGACGGGCGGGCAGTCGCCGGTGCGCAGCGGCTGTACGACGTAGTCCCCCTGGGGGATCGAACCACGCGACTGGGCAAGGGAGTTGAGGGTCGCGACCCGGCGGCTGCGGGCACCGATCGCGGCGAGGCCGCTCTCGTCGGTGTCGCCCGCGTCGATCAGGGCCTGGGCCTGGAGGGCGGCGAGGGCGACGGAGTCGGGCCACAGCGGGGCGACGTAGTACGGGTCGAGTTGACGGGTGAGCACGTCGCGCAGGGAGCCGGGCGAGGACTTGCCGTAGGAGTAGACGAGCGCGGTGTCGGCGTCGCCGGTGAGCAGCTTGGTCCACGCCTCGTACAGCGCCCAGGCGCCGTCCATCTCGACATGGGACTCCGAGATGGGCGGCCAGGCGCCGACGCCGTCGAGGGCGAGGGTGAAGGAGAAGGCCCGGCCGGCGAGGTAGTCGCTGGAGCCGGAGCAGGTGAAGCCGATGTCGGCGGTCTTGAGGCCGGTCCGGTCCAGGACGCTGTGCAGGACCGGCATGAGCATCTCGACCTCGGAGAGCTCGTCGGTGGTGCGCCGGACGTCGGTCTGCGCGAAGGCCACCACCGCGATGTCCCGGGTCACAGCAGCTCCTTGTAGACGTCGTAGTCCGCGTCGGGTTCGCCGGTCGGCCGGTAGTGGTCGGGGTAGCGGGCGCCGTCCGTCCACACGGGTTCGACGCGCAGGCCCATGCGCACCTGGTCGTAGGCGATGCCGCCGATGCGGGCGTGCAGCGCGAGGTCGGCGCCGTCGAGGGCGATGTGGGCGTACACGTAGGGCACCTCGATGTCGAGGTTCTTCGCCTTGATGTTGACGATGCAGAAGGTGGTGACGGTGCCGCGCGGTCCGACCTCGACCTGCTCGGCGGTCGGGACGCCGCAGGTGGGGCAGGCCCCGCGCGGCGGGACGTACACCTTGCGGCAGGACGGGCAGCGTTCGCCGACGGTCCTGCGGTCGGCGAGGGAGTTGATGTACGCGGTCTGGGCCCGGCCGGGCGAGTAGGTGTAGTCGAGCCGGGCGGCGGCGACGATGCCGGAAACCGGGTCCGCGAACTCACCGGTGCTGCCCGTGAGTTCGGCCGGTTCGCCGCCGTGGGGCTCGAAGCAGGCGATGTCGGTGATGGCGCCGGTGCGTTCCTCGGCCCAGCGGATCCGGACGCGCGTTCCGGTGTGGACGGCGTCGGGGCCGGGGGCGTCGAGGGCGTGCAGGAGGGCGGTGTCGGCGCCGTCGAGGCGGACCAGGACCCAGGCGAAGGGGGTGGCGAGGGGCTGTCCGCGGCGGGGCGCGTGGTTCCAGGCCCAGGTGGTGACGGTGCCGGTGGGGGCGACCTCGACCAGGTCGCGCAGGTCGTCGGCGGTGACGGGGTCGTACTCGACGGGCGGGACGAGGGTGCGGCCGTCGGTGGCCGTCACCCCGAGGACGACCCGCTCGCGCAGGCCGGTGAGAAAGGCGCTCTGGACGGGCCCGAGAGACCGGGTGAACGGAAACTCGACGACGAGGGGTGCTTTGAGAACTTCGGGCATCGGGGCTGCCTCCTTGGGATTTCGGCATGCTGCGGCCGGGCCGGGACATCGATGAGGGCGGGCCCCGTAAGGGGCGCGGGGAACTGCGGGACCAGCCCACGGCGGCCCGCAGCCGGCGAGCGGCGTCTCCCCGCCCGGTCAGCCCGCGGAGCGTCACGCACGCCGGTAGACCGGCGCCCGCTTCTCCGCGAAGGCGCGGGCGCCTTCCTTCGCATCGTCCGTGTCGAACACCGGCCATCCCTTGACGAGTTCGGCGGCGAGCCCGTCGGCCTCGGTCAACTCGGCGGCCTCGTAGACGGACGCTTTCACGGCCTCCACGGCGAGTGGCGCGCAGGCGTTGACGCGTTCGGCGATCTCCAGGGCCTTCTCCAGGGCGGTGCCGTCGGGGACGACATGGCCGATGAGGCCGACGGCCGCGGCCTCGCGGGCGGTGTAGGGCCGGCCGGTGAGCAGCATCTCCAGGGCGTGGGTGCGCGGGATCTGGCGTGGCAGGCGGACCGTCGAGCCGCCGATCGGGAAGAGGCCGCGTTTCACCTCGAAGAGGCCGAAGGTGGCGGACTCGCCCGCGACGCGGATGTCGGTGCCCTGGAGCATCTCGGTGCCGCCCGCCACGCAGTACCCCTCTACGGCGGCGATCACCGGCTTGCGGGGGCGGTGGTGGCGCAGCATCGCCTTCCAGTGCAGGTCGGGGTCGGCCTTGAGCCGGTCGCGGTGCCGCTCGCCCTCCATGCCGCGGCCGGCGAGGGCCTTGAGGTCCATGCCGGCACAGAAGGAGCCGCCCGCGCCGGTGAAGACGACCGAGCGGATCGAGTCGTCCGCGTCGGCCTCGAGCCAGCCGTCGTACAGGCCGACGAGCATGGCGATCGAGAGCGCGTTCCTGGCCTCCGGTCTGTTGAGCGTGAGTACGAGTGTGGCGCCTTCGCGGCGCACGGTGAGGTGTTCGGTGCCGCTCATCGCAGATCTCCCCTCGGAAAGAACGAGAACAGGTTGCAGGAGGCGTGATGGCAGTTCAAGGGTTTTCTGACAGTCAGTCAGATTTATTGGCGCGAGCCCTTCCCACTTGCCGTCCCCTTTGCTCAGATGACCGACGAACCGTCGGAGAACCAGGCCCCCCGGTCAGGAGGAGCGGTGGAGTACAACCTTGCCGACCTGTTCGAGTCGGTCGTCGACGTGGCGGCGGACCGTGAGGCGCTCGTGTACGTCGACCACCCCGGCACGGGCGCGGAAAGCCGTCTGACGTACGCGGAGCTGGACGCCGCGGCCAACCGCGTCGGTCACCACCTTCTCGACAGCGGGATCCGCCCCGGCGAGCATCTCGGCCTGCATCTGTACAACGGCGTCGAGTACCTCCAGACGGTGCTGGGCTGCCTCAAGGCGCGGATCGTTCCGGTCAACGTCAACTACCGTTATGTAGAAGAGGAGTTGGTCTACCTCTACCGGGACGCGGACCTGGTGGCGCTCGTCTTCGACGCGGAGTTCACGGACCGGGTGGCGGCCGCGCTGCCGCAGACGCCCGCGCTGCGGCACCTGATACGGGTGGGTCCGCCGGGCGCGGACATCACCTCCTTCGCGGACGCCGAGGCGAGCGGCTCCCCCGGGCGCGGGTTCCCCGACCGCTCGGGCGACGACCAGTTCATCATCTACACCGGCGGCACGACCGGCCTGCCCAAGGGAGTGATGTGGCGTCAGGAGGACCTGTTCTTCGCGGGGCTGGGCGGCGGTTCACCGACCGGTGAACCGGTGAAGAAGCCGGAGGAGATCGCCGAGCGGGTCGCGGCCGGCGGCACCGGGATCACCTTCTTCCCCACCCCGCCGCTGATGCACGGCACCTCCACCCTCACCGCCTTCATCGGCTTCAACTTCGGTCAACGGGTCGTGATACACCGCAAGTTCGTCCCCGAGGAGGTGTTGAGGACGATCGAGAAGGAGAAGGTCACCAGTATCTCCCTGGTGGGCGACGCGATGCTGCGGCCGTTGATCGACGCGCTCGAGGGCCCGCTGAGGGGCACCGACTGCTCGTCGGTGTTCAGCGTGTCCTCGTCCGGTGCGATCATGTCGGACACCGTCCGCCGCCAGTTCCGGGCGCTGATGCCCAACGCGATGCTGCTGAACAACTTCGGCTCCTCGGAGTCCGGGTTCAACGGCACCGCGACGGAGGACTCGGGGCCCGAGCGCGGCTTCCGGGTCCGGGTCAACTCCCGTACGCAGGTGGTCGATCCAGCCACCCACGAACCGGTCGCCGCGGGCGAGGTCGGGCGGGTCGCCCAGCGCGGTCACGTACCGCTCGGCTACTACAACGACCCGGCGAAGACGGCCGAGACCTTCTTCCGCAAGGACGGCGAACGCTGGGTGCTGCTGGGCGACATGGCCACCGTCGACGAGGACGGCGTGGTCGTGGTCCTCGGACGTGGCTCGCAGTGCATCAACACCGGGGGCGAGAAGGTGTACCCCGAGGAGGTCGAGCAGGCGCTGAAGTCGCATCCGGACGTGTACGACGCCCTGGTGGCCGGGGTGCCGGACCCGACGTGGGGCAACCATGTGGCGGCGGTCGTGCAGGTGCGCGGCGGTGCCGCGCAGCCCTCGCTGGAGGAGATCCAGCACCATTGCCGCTCCCGGCTCGCCGGCTACAAGATCCCGCGTCAGCTGGTGGTCACGGAGTCCATCCGCCGCTCGCCGAGCGGGAAGGCGGACTACCGGTGGGCGCGGGAGGTGGCGGTCGCCGAGGACCGTTGACCCGGCCGGGCGTCAGCCCCAGGGCGTGACCGTCAGCCGGATGCTCGCTCCCTCGCCCAGGATCGGCGCCGCCGTCACGGGGACGGGGATGTGGGCCAGCCAGACGCCGCTGCGGGGGTCTTCGTCGCCGCACGGGGTGCCGGTGGGCCGGTGCTCCCAGATGGCGCCGGGGAGGTCCGAGTTCCAGACGGCCCAGACTCCCGGGCCCGGCTCGGCGGAGCCGACGTCGACGACGAGGATGTCGGCGAAGTCCGCGGTCTGTTCGAGGTGGTCGGTGAAGCGCAGGATTCCGTCCCGTTCCCGCAGGGACAGGATCCGCAAGTGCAGCGCGTAACGCAGCGTGGGAGTCTCCGGGGGCCGGGGCGCCTTGCTGTTGAGGAATGCCGTGGCCAGCGGGACGGGCCCGGCGGCCGTGCCGTCGCCGTGCGGCTCCGGCAGCTGGATGGGGCACCAGTGGGCGGCCAGTTGTTCGTGCATCACGCTGGGCAGCCCGCGCACGGCCAGCCGCACCTCGGCCTGCCAGCTGGTGCCGCCGCCCTCGAGGGGCAGCCGGAGGCCGACCAGTTCGGCCTGGACCCGCAGGTCGCCGAAGAGGAAGCGCTGGAGGTTCTGGTAGCCCTCCTCGGAGTTGACGAGTCCGTAGCGCCCGCTGTGGCTGCGGTGGACGAACGCCCGGTGCGCGTGGGGAACCTGGGCGTTGTCGATCTGCACGAGCCCGTCGCTGCGAGCGCCGACTGCACGCGCGGACAGGCCGTGGGCGACGTCGTAGTCGGTGGGATCCGTGCCCACCAGACAGAAGACCCTGTGCGGGGGGAATCCGCCCTCGGGTATCTCCCGCGGGTCCCAGTTCTCCGGCGGGCCGCCGTCCTCCCGCAGGGAGTCGGGCGTGAGGTACTCGTACATGCGCCGGGGAGCGAAGACGTCGGCGCCTTTGATGCCGGTGGCGCCCATCAGCCGCTCGAGGAGACCGGATCCGAGGTCGAAGGCGATGCCTCCGTGCGGGGTGCCGTAGGTGAAGAACTTGTCCACGTGGTCCGCCGGGTCCTCGCCCAGCTCGGGGAGGATCTTCTGGAGCAGGCAGCGGCAGACGAGGCCGCCCATGGAGTGGGCCACGAGGTGGACCCGCGCCGCGCCGCTCTTCTCCTTGAGCCGCCGGACTAGGCGGAGCAGGTCCTCGGCCGCGTCCTCCAGGCGGAACTTCCTGGGGCTCGTGCTCCAGGTGCTCGCGGAGGCGTCGTAGAAGCGGTGGATCCAGATGCTGTCGGACGGGATCTCGTCATGGGTGTCCAGGTACGTCTCCTGGCCGCCCCGCACCAGGATCTGGTACCCCTCGTCGAGATGCAGCCGCAGCAACGGGCTCTCGAACTGGTGGAACGCGGGCTTGTCGTCCGGTCCGACGCGCACATGCGTCGAACCCTCGTTGAAGCCGTAGAAGGGGTCCTGGACGGCACTGTTGATTCCCGAGGTGTCGCCCGCGTATCCCCTCACGTACACGATGGGGAGCTTCGGCTGGTCGGGCATGGCCCACTCCGCGGCTCGAGTTCCCTGGTGGAGGCACCCTCAGTTTAGGCGGGCGGCACCGAACCGGCGACCGGTGTGCCGTCGAGGAAGGCTCCGGTGCGTCCGGCGAACCACTCCGGGTCGTCCAGCCACGGGTAGTGGCCGGCGCCGGGCTGTACGGCGAACTCGGCGTTCGGGAAGGCGTCCGCGAGGAGCCGGGCGAGATCGGGCCGGGGCCCGCCGTCCAGCTCTCCGGCGAGCACCAGGACCGGGGCGGTCAGGCCCGCGAGGGCGGCCCGCAGGGCGGGCGGATCGAAGGCCTCCGGGTCCAGGAACCCGTTCTCGGCCGCGGAGTTGGTCTGCTCGTCCGCGGCGGCGTCGTGGGCGCGCGCAGCGTCGTCCCACCGGCCGTAGAAGAAGGCGCCGACGACTGCCCAGTCCGGATCGCCCCCGCCCGCGAGCCAGGCCTCGAACGCCGGGTACGCCGTCGCGAACCAGGGTTCGGCCGTGCGCAGCCGAGCCGCCGTCAGCCGGTCCTCGGCCGTGGCCGGCCGGCCCAGGGCCCATGGCGTGGCGGTGATCAGCGCGAGCCGGGACACCCGGTGCGGGTACCGGGCCGCGTACAGCAGCGCGAGGCTGCCGCCCGCCGAGTGGGCGAGCACGTCGATCCGCTCGTGTCCGAGGCGGACGCGCAGCGCCTCGACGTCGTCGACCTGCCGGTCGCAGCGGTACGTCGCCGGGTCCGCCGGGACGGCGGAGTCGCCGGTGCCGCGCAGGTCGAGGAGGATCAGCCGGCGGTGGGCGGCGAGACCGCCGAGGTCGCCGAGGTAGGCGGAGGCGCGCAGGGGGCCGCCGGGCAGTACGACGAGCGGCTCGCCCTCGCCCCGCACGTGGTAGGCGAGCTCGGTCCCGTCCGGGGCGGTGAAGGTCGGCATGCCCCGATCCTCGACGCGGGCCGGACCGGTCCGCAACGCGGTTTCGCCGGGCGAAAGTCACGGCCGCCCTCTTGCCTGTGGCCGGCCGGCCTGGATTACTGATCCCGAGGAAGATCGACCGAATGATCGGTCGCCCGTATCGGCATGGTTCTATGGCCGGATCGGCATGGTTCGACGAGGGTGACGTGACGAGGGAGAAGGGTTACCGCACCCGGGACCTGAGCCGGCTGCTGCCGGGCACGGCGCGCGTCTTCCGGCGAACGCGGAAGGTGACCGGGCGCAGCGACGACATGGTCATCCTGCGCGGGGTGAACCTCTTCCCCACCCAGATCGAGGAGATCGTGCTGCGCACCCCTGGCGTGGCGCCCCACTTCCAGCTCCGGCTGACCCGTGAGAGCCGCCTCGACGCCCTCACGGTCCGCGCGGAGGCCCGGCCCGACGCGACCCGCGAGGACCGCGACACGGCCGCGCACACCATCGCGGCGGCCGTGAAGGACGGGATCGGCGTGTCGGTCGCCGTCGAGATCGTCGATCCGGAGTCGCTGGAGCCGTCGGTGGGCAAGATCAGGCGGATCGTGGACCTGCGGGAGTCATGAGGCGAACCGTTCGCGCAGCTCCCGCTTGAGGATCTTGCCGCTGGCGTTGCGCGGCAGCTCGTCCACGAACAACACCCGCTTCGGCGCCTTGAAGTGGGGGAGGTTCTCGCGGGCGTGGGCGACGAGTTCCTCCTCGGTGACCTCGCCGCGCGGGACGACCACGGCCGTGATCGCCTCGATCCACTTCTCGTCGGGCAGGCCGATCACGGCCGCCTCGGCGACGGCGGCATGGGTGTACAGCGCGTCCTCGACCTGACGGGAAGCGACCAGGACACCACCGGAGTTGATGACGTCCTTCACCCGGTCGACGATCGTGAAGTAGCCGTGGGCGTCGCGCACGGCGAGGTCGCCGGAGTGGAACCAGCCGTCGCGGAAGGCGGCGGCCGTCTCCTCCGGCTTGTCCCAGTAGCCCTCGCACAACTGCGGGGAACGGTAGACGATTTCGCCGGCCGTGCCGTCGGGGACGTCCTTGCCGTTCTCGTCGACGACCCGGGCGTCCACGAACAGGACCTGGCGCCCGCAGGAGTCCAGCCGGCCCTTGTGCTCGTCGGGGGCGAGGACGGTGGCGAGCGGGCCGATCTCGCTCTGGCCGAAGCAGTTGTAGAAACCCAGCCCGGGCAGACGTTCGCGCAGCCGCTCCAGGACGGGCACCGGCATGATCGACGCCCCGTAGTACGCCTTGCGCAGCCCGCTCAGGTCACGGGTCGTGAAGTCGGGGCGGTTGGCCAGGCCGATCCACACGGTCGGCGGGGCGAAGAGGCTGTCGACGCGGTCCGCCTCGATCAGGTCGAAGAGACGGTCGCCGTCGGGCGCGTCCAGGACGATGTTCGTGGCGCCGACCGCGAGGTACGGCAGCAGGAACACGTGCAGCTGCGCCGAGTGGTACAGCGGGAGGGAGTGCGCGGGACGGTCGCCGGCGCTCAGGTCGAGGGCGGTGATCGCGCTCAGGTACTCGTGCACCAGGGCGCGGTGGGTCATCATCGCGCCCTTGGGCAGCGCCGTGGTGCCCGAGGTGTAGAGCAGCTGCACCAGGTCCTCGGAGCGCGGCTCGGGTCCGTCGTACGCGGGGGTCGCGGGCAGCCGGGCGAGGAGTGAGTCGTCGGCGTCCCGCAGCGCCAGCGTGCGTGTGCCGGCGGGGAGCCGTCCGGCCAGCTCCGGGTCGGTGAGGACCAGTGCGCTGCCCGACTGGCGGACGATGTACGCCAGGTCCTCGCCGGTCAGGTTCTGGTTGACGGGGACGTGCACCAGGCCCGCGCGGGCGCAGGCGAGGAACGCGACGAGGTAGGCGTCGGAGTTGTGGCCGTAGGCGCCGACCCGGTCGCCGGGGACGAGACCCTCGCCGAGCAGGACGCTCGCCGCGCGCGAGACGGCCTCGTCGAGTTCCTCGTAGGTCCAGGTGCGGTCGCGGTACTCCACCGCGACGCGTGCCGGGGTGCGGCGGGCGCTGCGCCGCAGCACCCCGTCGACCGTGCTGCCATGTCCGGGCG
The DNA here is from genome assembly GCF_042737245.1 of Streptomyces sp. NPDC060002. Lineage (NCBI taxonomy): Bacteria > Bacillati > Actinomycetota > Actinomycetes > Kitasatosporales > Streptomycetaceae > Streptomyces > Streptomyces sp. NPDC060002. The sequence goes on along the minus strand of NZ_JBHWUW010000007.1, from coordinate 120,679 downwards.
TCATGACTCATGATCCTCGGGCGGCGGCCGGGGCGGGTCAAGTCGCCGGCGGCCCGGGATGCCGGCCGGACCGTCGTGCTGCCGCTCCCTCCGGGGAAGGAGCGGCACACGCGTCTGCCGGGCCCCGCTCACACGGGTCGCGTCCGCCCCTCCCAGTACGGCTCCCGCAGCCGCCGCTTGTAGAGCTTGCCGTTGGGGTCGCGGGGCATCTCGGTGATGAAGTCGATGCTCTTGGGACGCTTGTAGCCGGCCAGCCGTTCGGCGCAGTGGTCGAGGAGGGCGGCGGCGAGGTCGGGTCCGGGCTCGCGGCCGGGGGCCGGTTCGACCACGGCCTTCACCTCCTCGCCCCAGTCGTCGTGCGGGATGCCGAAGGCGGCGGCGTCGGCGACGGCGGGGTGGGCGAGCAGCGCGGACTCGATCTCGGCGGGGTAGATGTTGACGCCGCCCGAGATGATCAGGTCGATCTTGCGGTCGCGCAGGAAGAGGTAGCCGTCCTCGTCGAGCACGCCGAGGTCGCCGACGGTGAAGAAGTCGCCGATGCGGTTCTTCCTCGTCTTGTCGTCGTCCTTGTGGTAGGCGAAGCCGCCGGTCGTCATCTTCATGTACACGGTGCCGAGTTCGCCGGGCGGCAGGCGGTCGCCGTCGTCGTCGAAGATCGCCAGTTCGCTGATGGGCCAGGCCCTGCCGACCGTGCCGGGCTTCTTCAGCCAGTCCTCGGCCGTGGCGAAGGCACCGCCGCCCTCGCTGGCCGCGTAGTACTCCTCCACACAGGTGCCCCACCAGTCGATCATCGCCCGCTTCACATGGTCGGGGCAGGGCGCGGCACCGTGGATGGCGTGCCGCATGGACGACACGTCGTGGCGCGCCCGGACGTCCGCCGGGAGGGCCAGCAGCCGGTGGAACTGGGTCGGGACCATATGGGTGTGCGTGCACCGGTGGGTGTCGATGAGACGGAGCATCTCCTCGGGCGTCCACTTGTCCATCAGGACCAGTGGGTGGCCGATGTGCAGGGACGCGCCCGCGAACTGGAGCACCGCCGTGTGGTAGAGCGGCGAGCAGACGAGATGGACGTTGTCGTCGAACGGCCGGACGCCGAAGATGCCGAGGAATCCGCCGAGGTACGCCTCTTCGGGCAGCTTGCCGGGCAGCGGGCGCCGGATGCCGCGCGGGCGGCCGGTCGTGCCCGAGGTGTAGTTCATGACCCAGCCGAGGGTGCGGCCGGCGGGCGGCGACTCCGGTTGTCCGTCGAGGAGTTCGGCGTACGGCCGGAAGCCCTCGACCTCGCCGACGGCGTACCGGTGGGTGCCGGGGAGACCCGCCTCGTCGGCGGCCCGGCGCGCCTGGTCGGCGAACCGCTCGTGGGCCAGGAGGACCTTGGCTCCGGAGTCGGAGACGATCCAGGCGATCTCGGGGCCCACCAGATGGTGGTTGACCGGGACGAGGTAGAAACCGGCCTGGGTGGCGGCGAGGTGGGCGGTGAAGAACTCGGCCGAGTTGGGCAGCACGACGGCGAAGGCGTCGCCGCGCTCCAGACCGGCGGCGCGCAGTCCGTGCACGAGCCGGTTGGCGGCGGCGTGCAGACGTCCGGCGCTCCACCGCGCTCCGTCCGGCGCGATCAGGACCGTGCGGTCGGGATCCTCGGTCGCCTGGGCCCAGAAACCCGCGGGGGGCGTGCTGGTCATGTGCCGCTCCTTCCGGCGATGCGGTTGACGCGGTCCACGGCCCGCTCGAAGCCGCGGGTGAGGTCGTCGAAGACGGCCTGGACGCTGCGGACGTCGTTCATCCGGCCGACGATCTGGCCGACGGGCGTGCCGAGCAGGGGGTCGATTTCGTACTTCTGGATGCGCGAGACGGCCTCGGCGACGAGCAGCCCCTGGAGTGGCATGGGGAGGGTGCCGGGTCCGTCGTCGGCGTCCCAGGCGTCGGTCCATTCGGTACGCAGCTGGCGTGCGGGTTTCCCGGTGAGGGCACGGGAGCGGACCGTGTCGCCGGAGCCGGCCGCGAGGAGTTTGCGGGTGAGGGCCGCCGAGTGCAGGTCGGCCTCGGCGGTGGTCAGCCAGACCGATCCGAGCCAGACGCCCTGGGCGCCCAGCGCGAGGGCGGCGGCGGCCTGCTGCCCGCTGCCGATGCCGCCGGCGGCGAGGACCGGCAGCGGGTCGACGGCCTCGACGACCTCGGGGGTGAGCACCATGGAGGCGATCTCGCCGGTGTGGCCACCCGCCTCGTAGCCCTGGGCGACGACGATGTCGATGCCGCCGTCCTGATGCTTGCGGGCATGCCGGGCGCTGCCGGCGAGGGCGGCGACGAGCACGCCCTGTTCGTGGGCGTGGGCGACGACGTCGGCGGGCGGGGATCCGAGGGCGTTGGCCAGCAGCCGGATCGGGTAGTCGAAGGCGACGTCGAGCTGACCGCGGGCGACCTGTTCCATCCAGCCGGTGATCCGCCATCCGGACGCCTCGCCCTCGGCCAGCTCGGGCACGCCGTACTTGGCGAGGGTGTCCTGCACGAACTGCCGGTGCGCCGGCGGGATCATCGCTTCGACGTCCGCCTCCGTGACGCCTTCGATCTTCTTCGCGGGCATGACGACGTCGAGGCCGTACGGCTTGCCGTCGACATGCGCCTCGATCCAGTCGAGGTCGCGTCTGAGGTCGTCGGGCGCGGTGTAGCGGACCGCGCCGAGCACACCGAAGCCGCCGGCGCGGCTGATGGCCGCGGCGACGGCGGGGAACGGCGTGAAGCCGAAGACGGCGTGCTCGACTCCCAGTTGCTTGCTCAGCTCCGTCTGCATGGGCGCAGGATGCCGCAGCCGGTGCGACGACGGAAGCCTCTTTCTGATACTCCGTCAGATTTACTGTCCTCAGCCGGGCACGTTCATCCGCTGGGTGCCCGCCACCGCCAGCAGCCGCAGCGCCTCCTCGGACGGCGAGCCCGGGGCCGCCGTGTAGATGACCAGGCGCCCGGGTGCTCCTCGCGGCCCGCACGCAGACCCGGCTCAAGGCGGTGACCCCGCTGGGCCGCGCCGCCGGCCCGGACGAGGTCGCCCAGGCCGCGGCCTGGCTGCTGAGCGACCGGGCGTCCTACGTCACGGGCACGGTCCTGCGGGTCGACGGGGGCATGCGGGCCTGATCCCGGGGCCGCTCAGCCGCCGGCCGTCTCCTCGAGGACCGCCATCGCCGCGTTGTGTCCCGGCACCCCGCTGACCCCTCCCCCGCGCACCGCGCCCGCGCCGCACAGCAGCACGTTGGCGTGCCGGGTCTCCACGCCCCAGCGGCCGGCGCCCTCCTGGGCGTAGGGCCAGGCCAGGTCGCGGTGGAAGATGTTGCCGCCGGGCAGCCCGAGGTCGCGTTCCAGGTCCAGCGGTGTCCTCGCCTCGATGCAGGGGCGGCCGTCGGCGTCGGTGGCCAGACAGTCGGCGAGGGGCTCGGCGAGGTGGGCCTCCAGCTGGGCGAGGGTCGTCTTCAGGAGTTCCTCGCGCACGGCGTCGTTGTCCCGTTCGAAGAGCCGGGCGGGCGTGTGCAGGCCGAACAGGGTCAGCGTCTGGTAGCCCCGCGCCACGAGGTCCGGACCGAGGATGGTGGGGTCGGTCAGGGAGTGGCAGTAGATCTCGGAGGGCGGGGCGGCGGGCAGCTCACCGGCGGCCGCCTGGGCGTGCGCGGCGGCGAGCTGCTCGTAGCCCTCGGCGATATGGAAGGTGCCGGCGAACGCCTCACGTGGGTCGACGGAGCTGTCCCGCAGCCTGGGCAGACGCTCGAGCAGCATGTTCACCTTGAGCTGGGCGCCTTCGGCGGGGGTGGGCGGCTCGTCGCCGGTGAGGGCCGCGAGCGCCTGCGGGGAGGCGTTCACCAGGACGTGCCGGGCGGTGGCGACGCCCTCGCCGTCGGCGGTGCGGTAGGTGACCTCCGCCGTACGGCCGTCCGTATCGATCCGTACGGCCTCGTGCCCGGTGGCCAGGACGGCGCCCGCCGCCCGCGCGGCGCCGGCGAGGGCGTCGGTCAGGGCGCCCATCCCGCCCACGGGTACGTCCCAGGCGCCGGTGCCGCCGCCGATCACGTGGTAGAGGAAGCAGCGGTTCTGCTTCAGGGAGGGGTCGTGGGCGTCGGCGAAGGTGCCGATGAGGGCGTCGGTCAGGACCACACCGCGCACCAGGTCGTCCGTGAAGCGCTCCTCGACGGCGACGCCGACGGGCTCCTCGAACAGGGTCCGCCAGGCCTCCTCGTCGTCGACGCGCCGACGCAGCTCGTCCCGGGTGGGCAGCGGTTCGGTGAGGGTGGGGAAGACCCGCCGGGCGACGCGCCCGGTCATGCCGTAGAAGCGCTCCCAGGCCGCGTACTCGCGCTCGCCGCCGGTCAGCCGTGCGAACGCCTCCCGGGTGCGTGCCTCGCCGCCGCCGACGAGCAGGCCGGTGGACTGCCCGCCGCGCTCCACCGGGGTGTACGAGGAGATGGTGCGGCCCTGGACGCGGAAGTCCAGCCCCAGCTCCCGCACGATCTTCTGCGGCAGCAGGCTGACCAGGTACGAGTAGCGCGACAGCCGGGCGTCCACGCCGCTGAACGGGCGGGTGGAGACGGCGGCGCCGCCGGTGTGGTCGAGCCGTTCCAGCACCAGCACGGACCGGCCGGCCCGGGCCAGGTAGGCGGCGGCGACCAGGCCGTTGTGGCCGCCGCCGACGATGACGACGTCATGGGCGCGCTGTCTCCGGTGATCCTCGTGTCCCGCGTGTCCCTCGTGTTCAGGCATGGTTCTTCGTAACACGAGCCGATCAAGGTCGGCCAAGGGGTGGGGGCTACGCTCCGCCGGCCGCCCGCTGCTGCCGCAGCACCGCCACCCTCCGGTACAGCTCGACCGCCTCCTGGCCCCGGCCGAGCCGTTCCAGGCAGTGGGCCTCGTCGTTGCGGCCGGCGAGGGTGTCGGGGTGGTCGGCGCCCAGCACGTGCTCGCGGGCCGCGGCCACCCGCCGGTACTCGGTCAGCGCGTCGGTCCAGCGGCCCAGCCAGCCCAGGCCTACGGCGACCTCGCGACGGCTGACCAGCGTGTCGGGGTGGTCCGCGCCGAGCACGCGCTCACGGATGGCGCACACGTCCCGGGACTCGGCGAGAGCCTCCTCCCAGCGGCCCAGCCGGCCGAGATTGACGCCGAGGCCGTGGCGGGCCCGCAGGGTCTCGGGGTGCGCCGGGCCGTGGATGCGGGTGCGGTCGTCCACGAGGTCGCGGTAGAGCTGGAGCGCCTCCGTCCCGCGGCCGAGGCGGCCCAGGCTGATGCCGGTCTCGTAGCGGGCGGCGAGGGTGTCGGGATGGTCGGGGCCGAGGGACTGCGCGCGGGCCGCGGCGACCTCGCGGTAGGTCTGCAGGGCTTCCGGCCAGCGACCCAACTGCCCCAGGGTGTAGGCGACTTCGTAGCGGGTGACCAGGGTGTCCGGATGGGCGGCGCCCAGGACGCGGGCGCGGGCGACGGCCACCTCGCTCGCCATCCGGTGGGACTCCTCCAGACGGCCGAGCCTGCTGAGGTTGAAGGCGAGGTTGTGGCGGCAGCGCAGGGTGTCGGGGTGGTCGGCGCCCGCCGTGCGTATCCGGGCGGCGAGGACCGAGGTGTACACCTGGTGGGCGTCGAAGTGGCGGCCCAGCCGGCCGAGCACGTAGGCCATCTCCTGCCGGGTGGCGAGCGTGTCGGCGTGGTCGGCGCCGAGCACCCGGGCGCGGGCGGCGGCCACGTCCTGGTACTCGCGCAGCGCGTCGGCGGCGCGGCCGGTGCGGCTCAGGGTGAAGGCGACCTCGTAACGGCTGGCGAGCGTCTCGGGGTGGTCCGCGCCGAGCAGGTGCGCGCGTTCGGCGGCGACGGCGCGGTGCGCCTCCCCCGCCTCCGCCCAGCGGCCGAGCCGCCCCAGGCCGAGGCCGGCGCTGTGCCGTCCGGCGAGCGCGGTGAGCGCCTGCGGGGACGGCGTGTCCGGGGCCGGCGGGGCGGGGACCGCGCCGAGCGCCGGCCGGGGGATCCACTCGCCGGTCAGGGCCGCCCCGGCGTCCGGCGGCGTGACCCGCAGTCCGGCGGCACCGGTGGCCTTGTGACCGGTGGTCATGCCCTGCGTCCAGGACGGCAGCCGCGGCTCGCGGCCGGCGGGCCCGGGCGGTCGCGGCTCGGGCCGGGGTGTCACCAGGGTCGGCACGTACGCCGGTGCGGTGCGGCCCGCGGCGATGCGCCGGACGATCTCACGGGCGTCCTGGGGGCGCTGGTCGGGCCTTTTCGCCAGCAGGTCCAGGATGATCCGGTCGAGGTGTTCGGGCAGGTCGGGGCGGAGTTCGCGCGGCGGCCGGGGCGGGGTGTCCCGGTGGCCGACGAGGATCGCCCAGGGGTCCTCCAGGTCGAACGGCGGGGCCCCGGTGGCCATCTCGTACAGCACGCAGCCCAGCGAGTAGAGGTCGCTGCGCTGGTCGACCTCCTCCCCGCCGATCTGCTCCGGCGACATGTAGTGCGGGGTGCCCATGGCGATGCCGGTGCCGGTGAGGCGGGAGGTGAAACCGATGTCGTGGCCGAGGCGGGCGATGCCGAAGTCGCAGATCTTCACCGTGCCGTCGGTGAGCCGCACGATGTTCGCGGGCTTCAGGTCGCGGTGCACGATGCCCTGCCGGTGCGTGTAGGCGAGGGCCCCGGCGACCTGGTCGGCGATCTCCAGGACATCGGGGACGGGCAGCGGCCGGCGCTCGTTGTCGTCCAGCAACTGGCACAGGTTGCTGCCGTCGAGGAGCTCCATGACCAGGAACAGGACACCGTCGCTGTCGCCGAAGTCGTGGACGACCGTCACCCCGCGGTGCTGGAGCCCGGCCGCGACACGGCCCTCACGCCGGAACCGTTCCCGCAGGACGCGCCCGGAGGACGGGTCGTGGTGCGGGGCGATCGGTTTGAGGCACTTCACGGCCACCTGCCGGCCGAGGGACTCGTCACGGGCCCGCCACACCTCGCCCATGCCACCGCGCCCGATCCGGTCCAGCAGCCGGTACCGGCCCTGGATCAGCCTGCTCTCCGCCATAGTGCGCCGCCGCCCCCGTCGCTTTCCGGCCCTCTCCTGGCTGGTCCAGTATGGCGTCCTATCGCCCGACTTTGAACGGGGCCGGGCGAGCTTCGGGCCCGAGCCTCGCCATGGCCCGCAGGATGTGTCTGGGCGGGAGTTGCCACCGCAGACGTGCGGGAACGCAGCGCAGCAGGGTGCCCATGGCGCGCAACTGCCTGGTGACGGTGGCGGGTTCCGGGGCCCGTCTGCCGTACAGCTGGTGGGCGTGGGGCGGCAGGGAGGCATACGCCAGGTGCGCCACCCGCCGCCCCAGCAGGGCGCGCGCCGGGACGAGCAGGGGGTGGACCGGCGGCCGCCGCAGGAAGTCGTCCACCTCGTGCGCCTCCGCCCCGGCGGCGAGTTGCGGGCGCATTCTCTCGAAGTACGCGTCCATGTCGGTCCGGTCGGCGGGCACGGCGTCGGGGTCGAGCCCCACCAGGCGGGCGCTGACGCGGTGTTCGGCGAGGTAGCGGTCGGCGGCGGCGTCGGTCAGGGGGTAGCCGGAGCGGCGCAGGACGTGCAGGCAGGAGTCGATCTCGGCGCAGTGCACCCACAGCAGCAGCTCGGGTTCGTCGACGCCGTACCGCTCCCCCGTGTCCGGATCGGTCGCGGACAGCATGCGATGGATCTTCCGGACGCGGGCGCCGGCCTTCTCGGCGGCATCGGTGGTGCCGTACGTCGTGGTCCCGACGAAGTCGGCGGTGCGCATCAGCCGGCCCCAGGCGTCGCGCCGGAAGTCGGAGTTCTGCATGACCCCGCGTACGGCACGCGGGTGGAGTGCCTGGAGACAGAGCGCGCGGACCCCGGCGACCCACATCATCGGATCGCCGTGCACCTGCCAGGTCACACTGGGCGGGCGGAACAACCCCGGGTCGGCCTCCATACCGGCAGCATGACCAGGATTCCAGGCTGACCGCATGGCGACCGCGGTGTTCGTTTCGACGGTTCGCATGCAGGACAGCCGGAGTCTCACTCCGCCTGGTCGGACGATTCGGAAACCCAGCCGGTCAGTGACCGAATTGTCTCGGTGGTACCGGAGGGGACCAGGTGGTCCCATGGCAGAGAGTTCCGCCATCGACGACGCACCTCCGTCCCTGTGACGAGTTTCTCCGGTCTCCGCCAGAGCACCATGACGTCATATCCGGCAGCTTCGGCCACAGCCTGTTTCTCCCGCCCCCAGGCGTCGTAGACGGTGAGTGCCACAAGGTCACATGCGCCCAGTGAGGATCGCAGTGTGGCGGGAGATCGCAGGTCGCAGGTCACGATGCGCGGCCGGAGGTGAGGAGCCAGCCGCGCCAGGGTGGTCGAAATCATCGCGGAACGCTGCTCGTAGGTGAACGGGTTCGCCTCCCTGCTGGAGCGATGCGGGTCGGTTCCCGTGTGCCGGGTCCGCTCCAGCGAAGGGTTGGTGATGCCCACGACGAGACGAGGGCTGTGCCGACCGGCCTCCGTCACGTACTCGAAGTGGCCCCAGTGAAAGGGCTGAAAGCGTCCGATGACGGCGACCTCCGGCACCAGTCCTCCTATTCCGCCACGGCCAGAGCGAAGAGCCAGTCGACATTGCCGGACGAACGCGGTTCGACGGCTTCTTCCATCTGGACGACGGAGAAGGAGTGCCGTTCCAGCAGTTGCCTGAGGACAGCAGGGGTGAACAGCTGGAAGAACCGTCCACCGAGGCCTTCTCCGGTGTCAATGACGTTCACGCCTGAGCCGGCCTTGACCAGCACGTACAGCACTCCACCGGGAGCGAGGACGCGCCGGAACCCGGCCACGGCCGCGTCCGCTCCCAGGCCGTGTGACACCAGGGGCAGATGGTGAAGCGTGGCGTGGACGCGGATGCAGTGGAAGCTGCCGTCCTCGATCGCGCCGAGGTCACGCATGTCCGTGACCATCACACCTTCCGGGCCGATGCGTCCTTCGTCCTGGGCGCGGCGCAGATACTGCACGAAACCGTCGGCGTTCTCCAGAGCGACAGCCTCGATGTCCGGTTCGCCGGCGAAGCGCAACACGTCGCGCCCATAGCCCGCACCCACGTCGAGCAGCCGCCACTCGGTCGCCGCGCCGAGCGGCAGGCTTCCGCCGGCGATCCTCGAACGCACTCGCTCCAAAAGGGTCGTGGTCAGATATTCGTCCCACTTCCAGGGCTGGGCCTCCCGCGCCTGCTCGTAGGACGCGCTCTGCTCGGTGTACGCCGTCGCCGTCGCCCGTACCACTTCGTCAACCGCCGTGGCCACGGCATCTCGCGTGAGAACACCGGGTTCGGCCTGGTCCTGCTCGATCATCCGCATGGCGTCCCGCAGGCTGCTCATATGTCTCTCTCCTTCGGTTCGGCTCAGATTCGGGCTCGTGAGAGGGCTGCCGCGCCCAGTGCCGCCGACAGGCTGACGTCACAGGCCGGGTCAAGAAGCGTGACGTCGGATGGAATGAAGGCCAGTTCATGCCGCACGAGTCCCATGAACATCTGACGGTAGGGCAGTTGTCGTAGATTCCTGCCGCCCAACACAAGATCGACCGGCGACCAGAGAGTGCTCACCAGCTGCGCCAGCTCGGCGACGGTGCGGGCCGCCGACCGGGTCAGCATCATCGCCACAGGGTGACGCCGCACGGCCGCGAGGCAGTAGTCGTCGTAGTCGGCCTGCGGGAGGCCGGCGAGCGACCTGAAAGCCGCTGTCACACAGGCGGCTCCCAAGGCATCACGCGCCGTGCCGTGGAGCCCGACCATGGGATGCGCAAAACGCTCGGGCGGCGGAGTCGCGGGCAGGCACTTGGCCAACTGCATGGGCAGCGCCGACACCTGGTGCGTCCCCAGGGCCAGTCCGGACGCGAACGACGTACCGAGTTTGAGGGCGAGCAACGGGCGCTCCTGTCTGGACGGCTGGGCAAGCGCCTCGGCGGCCGCGACCCCCTCCCCGTCGTTCCAACTGAGGACCGGACATCCGAGTGCCTGCGTCAACGCGGAGTCGAGCTCGCCCGCGTCCAGCAAGTCGACGACTTCGCCGCCGCCTTCCGTCAGGATCGACATCGCACGCAGTCCGACCGATGTACGGGGCGCCGACCAGGCGATGCCCACGCCTCGGACACCGCGGGAGAGTTCGTCACCGGTCAGCAGCCCGACGAACGACCGGAGCGAGATCCCGAACAGCGCGGAGTCCTGCCCCGTGCCCAGCCGTTTCTCCCGGCTGCCGACGACCGTGCCGCCGCAGACGCGAACCAGTCTGAGGTAGTGCCCGCCGATGTTGATCCCGAGCAGAGGATCGGGACCGGCTTGGCCATCGAGCGAGCTGAATCTGTGCACAGGCATGGCCATGGTGGTCGGCACACCGACGCTCAGACTGACGGGCTCCCCCGACGCCCGGCGCCACCAGTCGCGCCAACTACCCGTGGGATCCACCCTTTCGAGTGCGCCGTTCACCTGGCTCCACCTTGACCCCGGGGTGATCACCATCTTGCCCGGTCCCTGGACGTTGACCAGGTTCACCAGGCTCCTGGCGGCGTCCGCCGGGGTTCCGTCGACGGCGAGAGACGCATAGCGTCCTGTGATCCGCTGTTCTGTCGCTTCCACATCGCGTCCTAGGGCACAACTTGGAGTGTTTCGGTGTGGCCCCACAGGTAGTCGAACGACGCCTTCAGCATGCGGTAGCCGTGGGACCCGGAACGGAAAAGGATCATCGGCAGTCGGACCGGTGCCTCAGGCGCCAGAATATTGGGAGAGAAGAAGGCGACGGTGGGAAATATGACGACGGTGCAGTAGGGGGCCGGAATGAAGCGGCGAAGAGTGATGTAGGGGCCCGTGGTTGTGCATACATTCAGCACCGTGGCGATTGTGGATTCTGCGTCCCGCTCAGTCTGGGGTTTCTGCCCGGCGGCCAGATTCGGCTCCTCGATCGACGTCCTCTCCCAAACCGCGGGACTGTCGGAGCGCTCGATCAGGGCCCGCATGTGGACAGCTCCGTTAGCGTTCCGCAGCATCCGCTCGATGTCCCGGTAGAACGGTCCGAGGGGATTGAAGAAGACTCGCAGGGTCGGCCCCATGATGCATATCTCGCCACTTTGGTGCGACAGGAATTCTTCGGAGAGCCGTGTCTGCGCGTTGTCCTGGTTCGAGTTGAATTCCCGGTCCTTGTAAACCCGGGTGATGCCTGCGTCCGACAGTTCGTTGAAGAGGCGCCATACCTCGTCCCCGAGCCACCGCTCCTTCAGCTTGTCGTATGCGACCGACACCAGGATGGGGAAGAGCACCGCAGAGCCCAGCGACTGGAGTGTCACGGACACGGTGGTCCACACCACACCCTCGGTGGCGACGGAAACGGCGACACCGACGATGAACACGAGGAGACCCGCGACGGCGCCGATGACGAGTATCCGGCGAGGAGGAGACCCTGCGCTCATGCGATGCCGACCTCCCGGTCTGTCGAATCGATCATGCGTTCACGCCTTGAATCGGACGGCACCCGGCCTTCCCGGTGTCACTGTCCCGATGACCGCCGCGAACTGCCCTACCTCCGAGCACGCCGCGAGGAATCGCGCCGCCACCTCTGGAGCCGCGGCGAGCAACAGCCCTCCGGAAGTCTGCGAATCACTCATGAGGAACCGCGAGGACCACGGCGTTCGCCCCCAGTCGATCTCCTCTTCCAGCTCGAAGTAGTTCCGTTCCGCACTGTTCGGTACGACGCCGTGCTCCTCCAGCAGCCGCTCTGCCGCGGGCAGGGCGGGAACGCGGCGCAGATCGATGTCGGCAGCGCACCCTGACGCGCTGAGCATGTTGTGCAGATGCCCGGTGAGGCCGTATCCGGTGACATCCGTGGCGGCCCGCACACCGGCCGACACGGCCAGTTCGGCGGAGGTCCGGTTCGATGACGCCATGACCGCTTCCGCGGCCGAAGCCGTCTCCGGGTCCACCACTCCCGCCTTCACCGCCGCCGTGACGATTCCCGTGCCGAGCGGTTTCGTCAGGATGAGTAGATGCCCGGGCTGGGCATTGCGGATCAGCATCACCTCTCCGGGCCTCGCGGTGCCGACGACAGCGAGCCCGAACAGCGGCATGCTGGAGGTGATCGTGTGCCCTCCCAGCAGAACCGCCGACGCCTCGGAAAGGGCTTCGACGGCGGACCGGGTGAGCGCCAGAATCTGGGCCTTGCCGACGCCGTCCGGCCACCCGAGGACACTCAGAGCCACCAGGGGCGTCGCTCCCATGGCGAATATGTCGGAAAGGGCATTCATGGCCGCGATACGGCCCCAGGTAGCGGCATCCGAAGAGACCGGCGTCCCGAAGTCCACAGTGACCGCCAGCAGTCGGTCCGGCGCTATTTCGTACAGTGCGGCATCATCGCGGGACCGGCCGTCCGTATGCACACGGCGCGTGGCATTGAGCGTCCCGACCATCTCATCCACAGCAGACATGAAACCACTCAGTTTACGCATGGGCACTTTGCACCCACACCCCGCCGCGGGAGAAAGCCCCAGTAAATCGGCCGGCCTTGTGTCAGTCACGGCACCCCCGTCTGCCCACCCGGCCCTGGACCTCTCCGGTCCGCGACCCGGCTGGGACAGGATGGCACACGGACGACCACCGGCGTAAGAACTCGTAAAGAGCCGACGCTGTCCAACCAAGATCGCATTGATGCCGCCGCCTTTTCCGGGTGGTGCTGCACCTCAGTTCACGCAGGAGTCGCCCTTCCAGGGTGTTGGTGATCCGAATGCTGCGCCTTCTTCTAACGCCGTACCCGTGGCATCCCCAGGCCGATCCACGAGATGATCTCCCGCTGGATCTCGTTGTTGCCGCCTCCGAAGGTGAAGATCACGGCGGAGCGGTAGCCGCGTTCGAGCTCGCCGTGCAGCACCGCGCCCGCCGAGCCCTCCTGGAGTGCGCCGGGGGCGGCGACGACCTCCATCAGCCAGGCGTAGGCGTCCCGGCGGGCCTCCGAGCCGTAGACCTTGACCGCGGAGGCGTCCTGCGGGGTGAGGGTGCCGCTCTGGAGGGCGCCGACCATCTGCCAGTTGAGGAGCTTGAGCGCGTCGAGCTTCACATGGGTCTGGGCGAGCCGCCGGCGCACCCACGGCAGGTCGATGACCCGGCGGCCGTCGGCGAGCTTGGTCTCCGTCGCCCAGCGCTGGACGTCGTGCAGGGCGCGGATCGCCATCGTGCCGTGCGCGGCGAGGGTCACCCGCTCGTGGTTGAGCTGGTTGGTGATCAGCCGCCAGCCCTGGTTCTCGGCGCCGACGCGCCGGGAGACGGGCACGCGCACGTTCTCGTAGTAGCTGGCGGTGGTGTCGTGGGAGGCGAGGGTGCGGATGACCGTGCAGGAGTATCCCGGGTCACCGGTCGGCACGAGGAGCATGGTGATGCCCTTGTGCGGCGGGGCCTCGGGGTCGGTGCGCACCGCGAGCCACACCCAGTCGGCGGTGTCGCCGTTGGTCGTCCAGATCTTCTGCCCGTTGACTACGTACGTGTCACCGTCGCGCACCGCGCGCGTCTTGAGTGCGGCGAGGTCGGTGCCCGCGTCGGGTTCGCTGTAGCCGATCGCGAAGTCGATCTCTCCGGCGAGGATCTTCGGCAGGAAGTGCGCCTTCTGCTCGTCGGTGCCGTACCGCATGATCGTCGGTCCGACCGTGTTCAGCGCCATCAGGGGCAGCGGCACGCCGGCCTGTGCGGCCTCGTCGAAGAAGACGAACTGCTCGATCGGGGTGAGGCCTCGGCCGCCGTACTCCTCGGGCCAGCCGACGCCGAGCCAGCCGTCCGCGCCGAGCCGGCGGATCGTCTTGCGGTAGAAGCGCTTCGCGGCGACCGGGTCGATGTGCCGCGCGTAGGCGTTGTGCGGCACCAACTCGGCGAAGTAGGCGCGTAGTTCGGTGCGCAGCCGCAGCTGCTCGGGCGTGTGGTCGAGGTGCACGGCGCCTCCTGGCTCCCCAAGGCCGGTCCTGACGGCGCACACGGTAGAACGTGTTTCAGAAATTGGGAATGGCGGGGGCTCTTTTCCTCAGGTCCCGGGCCGCTCAGGTCCCGGTCCGCTCCGATCCCGGGCCGCTCCGATCCCGCGGGCCGCTCCAGTCCCGGCCGCTCCGGTCTCAGGCGAGCGTCCCGATGAACTCCGTGCAGGCCTCGGCGCAGGCGCGGCAGGCGGCGGCGCCCTCCTCGGCTCCCGGATGCTTGTCGAAGACATGGGCGGTCTCCAGGCAGACGGTCCGGCACCACTCCAGCTGGGCGCGGATGCCGGCCTCGTCCAGGCGGTTGTCCTCGGACAGCACGCGGCAGGTCGCGTCGCACACCTCCGCGCACATGATGCCCTTGCGGCGCAGCAGCGCCTGTTCGTCGGTCCCGTCCGGCTCCACGAGGCTCGCGCGCAGCGCACAGGCGCGCGCGCACTCGGTGCACGCCTGGGCGCAGGCGAAGCGGTCCTCCAGAAATCGGAAGAGCTCCTGTTGCGTTGCCTGGTACGTCTGGGATGTCGTCGAAGTCACCCCTGACGGGTAGCCGGACGAGGCGGGGCGAAACCGAAACCCGCGGACCGGCCCGGTGGCGCACCGGGCGCCGTGTGCGAGGCATCGGCGGCGGAGAGTCACCGGGCCGGAATAGCGGGTTCATGCCCTATTTGATGGGTATTCGAGTGATATGACTACCGCAAGCGTTCAGCTGGCCGCCGCGAGCGGCCTGCTCAGCCTCGGGATGTTCGTGGTCGGGCTGGCCCTGCTGGCCGTGCTGGGCGGCAGCTTCTGGCTCGGCACCCGAGTGAAGTCGCGCGAGCCGGCCAGGCCGCGCCCCGACGAACAGCCGCACCTCCCGCCGGACGGCGCGGTGCACGAGATACGCGAGAACCGGGAACCCGACGAGGTGCCCCGGATGGCGAAGGGCGGCCGTCCCCTCACCCCGTACGAGCTGACCAACATGCAGACCCGGTCGAGCGGGGACAAGACACGGCCGCGCTGGAGCCGCGGCAGCAGCGGCTCGTTCGGCGGGGGCGGGCTCGGCTCCCACTGACACGGACCGGCGGGACGAGAGCCGCAGGGCGACCGGAGCCGGTCGCCACCGGGCCACACGGGAGGAGCCGAACGGGGCAGGCCTTCATGGTCGTGACGGCCCGCCCCGCCGCGCCTGCGGGTGCCCCGGTCAGGCGCCGACGTAGTCCGCGAGGTGCTCGCCGGTGAGGGTGGAGCGGGCGGCGACGAGATCGGCCGGGGTGCCCTCGAAGACGATCCGGCCGCCGTCGTGACCGGCGCCGGGACCGAGGTCGATGATCCAGTCGGCGTGCGCCATCACCGCCGGATGGTGCTCGACGACGATGACCGACTTGCCGGCGTCGACGAGCCGGTCGAGCAGACCGAGCAACTGCTCGACATCGGCGAGGTGCAGGCCGGTGGTCGGCTCGTCGAGCACGTAGACACCGCCCTTCTCGCCCAGGTGGGTGGCCAGCTTCAGCCGCTGGCGCTCGCCGCCGGACAGCGTGGTGAGGGGCTGGCCGAGGCTGAGGTAGCCGAGCCCGACGTCGGCGAGCCGGCCCAGGATGCGGTGCGCGGCCGGTGTGCTCGCCTCACCGGCGCCGAAGAACTCCTCGGCCTCGCTCACCGGCATCGCGAGCACCTCGCTGATGTCGCGGCCGCCGAGGTGGTACTCGAGGACCGCGGCCTGGTACCGCTTCCCCTCGCACTCCTCGCAGGTGGTGGCCACGCCCGCCATCATCGCCAGATCGGTGTAGACGACGCCGGCGCCGTTGCACGTCGGGCAGGCGCCCTCGGAGTTGGCGCTGAACAGCGCCGGCTTCACGCCGTTGACCTTCGCGAACGCCTTGCGGATCGGGTCGAGCAGGCCGGTGTACGTCGCCGGGTTGCTGCGCCGGGAGCCGCGGATCGCGCCCTGGTCCACCGACACCACACCCTCGCCGGCCGGGATCGACCCGTGCACGAGCGAGCTCTTGCCGGAGCCCGCCACGCCGGTGACCACGCAGAGCACCCCCAGCGGGATGCCGACGTCGACATTGCGCAGGTTGTGCGCCGTCGCGTCGCGGATCTCCAGCGTGCCGGTGGGCTTGCGCACGGTCTCCTTGACGGCGGCCCGGTCGTCGAGATGGCGGCCGGTGATGGTGTCGCCTGACCGCAGCCCCTCGACGGTGCCCTCGAAACAGACGGTGCCGCCCGCCGTGCCGGCCCCGGGGCCGAGATCGACGACGTGGTCGGCGATCGCGATGGTCTGCGGCTTGTGCTCCACGACGAGCACCGTGTTGCCCTTGTCCCGCAGCCGCAGCAGCAGGTCGTTCATCCGGCTGATGTCGTGCGGGTGCAGCCCCGTGGTCGGCTCGTCGAAGACGTAGGTGACATCGGTGAGCGAGGAGCCGAGGTGGCGGATCATCTTGACGCGCTGGGCCTCGCCGCC
This sequence comes from Streptomyces sp. NPDC060002, assembly GCF_042737245.1. NCBI lineage: Bacteria > Bacillati > Actinomycetota > Actinomycetes > Kitasatosporales > Streptomycetaceae > Streptomyces > Streptomyces sp. NPDC060002. The sequence continues at coordinate 104,276 of NZ_JBHWUW010000007.1, read as the reverse complement.
CGACAGCGTGCCCGACGGCCGGTCGAGCGAGAGGTAGCCGAGACCGATCTCCACGAACGACTCGAGGGTCTGCTGGAGCGCGGTGAGCAGCGGCGCCACCGACGGCTCGTCGAGGCCGCGGACCCATGCCGCCAGGTCGCTGATCTGCATCGCGCAGGCGTCGGCGATGCTGACCTTCTCGATCTTCGACGACCGGGCGCCTTCGCTGAGCCGGGTCCCGTCGCACTCCGGACAGACGGTGAACGTCATCGCCCGCTCCACGAACGCCCGGATGTGCGGCTGGAGCGCCTCGATGTCCTTGGCCAGCATCGACTTCTGGATCTTCGGGATCAGGCCCTCGTACGTCAGGTTGATGCCGTCGACCTTGATCTTCGTAGGCTCCTTGTGCAGGAGGTCGTGCAGCTCCTTCTCGGTGAACCTGCGGATCGGCTTGTCCGGGTCGAAGAACCCGCAGCCGCTGAAGATGCGGCCGTACCAGCCGTCCATGCTGTAGCCGGGGATGGTGAGCGCGCCCTCGTTGAGCGACTTGCTGTCGTCGTAGAGCTGGGTGAGGTCGATGTCGGAGACCGTGCCGCGGCCCTCGCAGCGCACGCACATGCCGCCGGTGCGGGAGTAGGTGGCCTTCACGGTCTTCTTGGCGCCGCGCTCGACGGTGATCCCGCCGCTCGCCCGGACCGTGGCGGTGTTGAAGGAGTACGCGGTGGGCGGGCCGATGTGCGGCTGCCCGAGCCTGCTGAAGAGGATCCGCAGCATCGCGTTGGCGTCGGTGGCGGTGCCGACGGTGGAACGGGGGTCGGAACCCATCCGCTGCTGGTCGACGATGATCGCCGTCGTCAGCCCTTCGAGCACGTCGACCTCGGGCCGCGCCAGCGTCGGCATGAAGCCCTGGACGAACGCGCTGTAGGTCTCGTTGATCAGCCGCTGCGACTCCGCTGCGATCGTGTCGAACACCAGTGAGCTCTTGCCCGAGCCGGAGACGCCGGTGAACACCGTCAGACGGCGCTTCGGGATCACGATGCTGACGTCCTTGAGGTTGTTCTCCCGGGCGCCGTGCACGCGGATCAGACCGTGGCTGTCGGCGACGTGCTGCGCAGGCGACGGGTCCGTCTTCTTGGCCATGCTCATCGTCTCTCCATCTGCTGTCCGGGACCGCCTGCGCGGGCTGGGGCGTCGCCTGGCTCGATCTGACCGACGCCACGCTAGCTGTGACCCGATGACCGGCGCTTCTCGAATCCTGATCGGTTCGGTCGCGTTCAGGTTCGGACAGGGGGCGGACAGTAAGCGACAACGCGGAGCGCGGGCGGGCCGGAGGCGCTGAGATGGCCTGATTCGTCGTGCGGGATGAGGTGGAAGATGGCCGACGTGATACGAGCGGAACCAGCGCGGCGCACAGGCACGGGGGCGGGCGCGGGCACCGCGAAACGGACCATGAAGCAGAAGGCTCAGCAGAAACGGTGCGGCTGCGGAGCGCCCCCGTCGGAGGGTGCGGTCGGCGGGGCCGAGGAACGGTTCCGGGGGCTGCTGGAGGCGGCGCCGGACGCCATGGTCATCGTCGACGACTCCGGCGTCATCAGGCTCGTCAACGCCCAGACCGAGGCCCTGTTCGGGCACGGCCGGGAGGAACTGCTCGGCCAGCCGGTCGAGCTGCTCATCCCGCACCGGTTCCACGACCAGCACACCGCGCACCGCAGCGGGTACACGGCCAACCGCCAGGTGCGTCCGATGGGCGCCGGGCTCGAACTGCACGGGCTGCGCAAGGACGGTACGGAGTTCCCCGTCGAGATCAGCCTGAGCCCCCTGGAGACGACGGACGGGCTCCTGGTGTCGGCGGCCGTGCGCGACGTCAGCGACCGCAAGGCGGCCGAGGCGCGCATCAACGAGCTCGCCGCGCTCGTGGAGTCGTCGCAGGACGCGATCCTCGCCCACACGCTCGACGGTTACATCACCTACTGGAACGCGGCCGCGCAGCGCCTGTACGGCTACACGGCCGAGGCGGCCATCGGCCGGCACGTCTCGCTGCTGGCCCCGCCGGAGCTTCGGGGCGAGATCCACGAGCTGCTCCAGCGGCTGCGGCACGCCGAGAAGGTCGAGCACTACGAGACGCTGCGGATGACCAGCACCGGAGTGCTGCGCGACGTGGACGTCACGCTGTGGCCGACCCGGGACACCCACGGCACCGTGGTCGGGGCGTGCGCGATCGTGCGGGACATCAGCGACCGCAAGCGCGCGGAGGCCGAGCTCACGGTCCTGTACGAACAGCAGCGGCACATCGCTTTGACCCTCCAGCGCAGTCTGATGGGCACTCCGCCCGCGCTGCCCGGCCTGGCCACCGCGAGCCGCTACCGGCCCGCCACCCAGGGCGCCGGGGTGGGCGGCGACTGGTTCGACCTGATTCCGCTGGGCGCCGACCGGGTGGGGGTGCTGATAGGCGATGTGATGGGCCGGGGGCTGGAAGCGGCCGCCGTCATGGGCCAGTTGCGGTCGGCCGCGCACGCGCTGGCCAAGACCGGTATGCAGCCCCGGCAGTTGATGCGGGCGCTGGACACCTGCGTCGCCGACCTCGACGTGCCCGACCAGCTCGTCACCTGCTGCTATCTGGTGATCGCCCCGGACGCGGGCACGGTCACGGTGTGTTCGGCGGGACATCTGCCGGTACTGGTCGCCGGGGTGGGCGAGGGCGTCAACGCCCTGCCCTGTCCGGTCAACGCCCCGCTCGGCGTGGGCGACATCCTGTACGAGCAGTCCAGTTCGGAGATACCGCCCGGAGCCACACTGGTGCTCTACACCGACGGCCTGATCGAGACGCCGGGCAGCGACATCGAGGTGCGGATCGGTGAACTGAGCCTGCTGCTGGACAAGTTGTTCGTCGGCACGCCCTGCCTGGAGGCGGCGGCGGACCGTGTCCTCGCGGGTCTGCTGCCGGACCCCGACGGCCACAACGACGACGTCACCCTGCTGCTCGCGCAGCTGCCGGCCCCACCGCTGGGGGCCGTCACGACCCGTCTCCCGGCCGCCCCGGCCTCGGTGCCGGAGGGGCGGGCCTTTCTGCACAAGGCGCTGACCTCGTGGAACTGCGCGGACCGGGCGGACGACGCGCTCCTGCTGCTGTCGGAGACGCTGACGAACGCCGTCCAGCACTCCGAGGGCCCGATCGGCCTGCATCTGCACCGCACCGCCACCGCCCTCACGGTCGAGGTCAGCGACCCCAGTCCGCAGCTCCCCCAGCCACGGGTGGCGGTCGAGGACGCGGAGTCGGGCCGCGGCCTGATCCTGGTACGCGCCCTCGCCGCCGGCTGGGGGGTGCGGCCGACGGACGAGGGCAAGACGACCTGGTTCACGCTGAAGCTGTGAGCCCCCGGGGCGGGCCGCCGACGGCGGGCGCGAAGGCGTCCAGGTGCGCCTGGACGTACGGCACGGCCACCGCCCGCAGTTCCAGCTCGCCGTCGACGAAGGCGGGCTGGACGTTGACCTCGAAGACGACCCCGCCGTTCTCCACGGCCAGGTCGACACCGGCGAAGGGGAGTCCGACCGAAGCGGTGGCCGCGACGGCGAGTTCGGCGAGCCGGGGCTGCAGGTCTCGCGGGGCGATGTGGACGGCGGTGGCGCCCTGGCAGGTGTTGCAGGGGGTGTCCATCGCCGGCTGGAGGTGCTCGCGGGCGTGCACGACGCGGTCGCCCAGGACGAAGACCCGGAACTGGTGGCGCCGGCCGTCGGCGGTGATGTTGCCCGCGTCGCGGGAGAGCAGCCAGTCGGTGCCGCGCTCGGCGTAGTAGGCGGCGGCGTGCTCCAGCTGGGCGGGGGTGGTGACGTGGAAGGTGTCGTTGCCGCCGGTACCGACGACGGGCCGCGCCCAGGTGTCGCGGCCGAGCCGGTCGAACGTGTCGGCCGCGTCCCGCGGGGAGGGCCGGGACAGCACGGCGGTCTCCATCTGGGCGACCCCGTCCCGGACGAAGCGTTCGACGGTGAGGTTCTTCTCCGTCGCGGTCCGCCAGGCGTCGGGGCCGGCGGCCAGGGTCACCACGTCGTGGCTCTCGAGGAGCTCCTGGAAGCCGGCGAGGGCCCGCCGGTGGTGCGGCGGGATCTCGTAGAGCAGCACGACGTCGGGCACGAAGTCCAGCCGCTCCTCGGGGACCTGGAGCCGTAACCGGCCTCCGTCGCGGACGCCCCGGCCGGTTCCCCCGGTCGCGAAGTGCCGGGAGTCGACCCGGACGGGCGGGGCGCCGGTGAGCAGTTCCACGGCGTCGGCCAGGTACTCACGGCAGCCTTCGGGCGAGGTGGGGTCGGCGATCAGGGCGATGCACGGTCGGGACACAGCGGCCTCCAGCGGCTATGGACGCGCGCTCGTACCGCGGACGGGCCCCCACACGGCACGAGCGGTGTCACGGATGGTGTCTGTCACGCGGGTGGTCGTCGCACCGTCGCCCCGGGAGCCGCTCCGGTGCGCGGAGCCGTGCCCGGGTCCGGACGCGTGCCGGTCGGGGGCGAGGACGACGGGTGACCACGGGGGTGGGACTCGCCCCGCCGGACTCGCGCGCAGGGCTGGCCGACCACTGTAAGCACCGGCCGGGACGCCGTACCAGGGCGCACGACGCCCGGCCCGCTGCCCCTCCCCCTGCGCCGTCCGCCCCGGTCCGTGCGCCCTGTCCGGTCGCCGGTGAGCTGCCGTCTCACCCGTCCCAGGTCCAGTCGGTGACCTCGGGGAGGTCGGTGCCGTGGACGCGGATCCAGTCGTGGTGGCGCACTCGCGCGTCCTCCATCCGCTGCCGTACGGTCGCGGCGCGCACGGCGAGGCCGGGGACGCGGTCGATGACGTCCATGACGAGGCGGTAGCGGTCGAGGTCGTTGCGGACGAGCATGTCGAACGGCGTGGTCGTGGTGCCGAACTCCTTGTAGCCGCGCACATGGAGGTTCTGGTGGCCGGTGCGGCGGTAGGCCAGGCGGTGGATCAGCCAGGGGTAGCCGTGGTAGGCGAAGACGACCGGCTTGTCGGCGGTGAACAGTCCGTCGTACTCGAAGTCGCCCATGCCGTGCGGGTGTTCGCCGCTCGGCAGCAGCCGGGCGATGTCGACGACGTTGACGACCCGGACGGCGAGCTCCGGCAGTTCGCGGCGCAGCAACTGGGCGGCGGCCAGCACCTCCTGGGTGGGGACGTCGCCCGCGCAGGCGAGGACCACGTCGGGTTCGCGGGTGCCGTTGTCGGTGCCGGCCCAGTCCCAGACGCCGGCTCCGCGCGCGCAGTGGGCGCGGGCCTCGTCCATGCTCAGCCAGTCGAAACAGGGCTGTTTGCCGGCCACGATCACATTGACGTAGTCGCGGCTGCGCAGGGCGTGGTCGGCCACGGACAGCAGGGTGTTGGCGTCCGGCGGCAGATAGACCCGTACGACCTCGGGGCTCTTGCTGAGGATGTGGTCGACGAAGCCGGGGTCCTGGTGGGAGAAGCCGTTGTGGTCCTGGCGCCAGACGTGCGAGGTGAGCAGGTAGTTGAGGGAGGCGACGGGTGCGCGCCAGGGCAGTTTCCGGGTGACGCGCAGCCATTTGATGTGCTGGTTGACCATCGAGTCGACGATGTGCGCGAACGCTTCGTAACAGGAGAACAGACCGTGACGGCCGGTCAGCAGATATCCCTCCAGCCAGCCCTGGCAGGTGTGTTCGGAGAGGATCTCCATCACCCGGCCGTGCCGGTCGAGGTTCTCGTCGACCGGGAGGGTCTGTGCCTGCCAGGCCTTGCCGCTGGCGGCGTAGACGGCCTGGAGGCGGTTGGAGGCGGTCTCGTCGGGGCCGACGAGACCGAAGTCGCGCCGGCCGGCGGTGGCGCGCATGACGTCCTCGAGCAACTCGCCCAGCACCGCGGTGGGTTCGTGTCGGGTACCGCCCGGCCGGTCGACCGGCACGGCGTGCGACTCCAGTCCGGGCAAGGGGAGTTCGCGGAGCAGCAGCCCGCCGTTGGCGTGCGGGGTGGCGCCGAGGCGACGGGTCCCGTCGGGGATCCGGGCGAGGACGTCCAGGCGGGGGCCGCCGTGGGCGTCGAAGAGTTCCTCGGGCCGGTAGGAGCGCAGCCAGGCCTCCAGCTGGCGCAGGTGTTCGGGGTTGTCCCGGACGGCGGACAGCGGCACCTGGTGGGCGCGCCAGGTGCCCTCGACGGGCAGGCCGTCGACGTGGGCGGGGCCGGTCCAGCCCTTCGGGGTGCGCAGCACGATCACCGGCCAGCGGGGGCGCTCGTCGCCGGAGCCGTCCTCGCGGGCGGCGCGCTGGAGGGCGGCGATGCGGTCGAGGGCGGTGTCCATGGCCTGCGCCATCGCGCGGTGGACGGCGTTCGGCTCGTCACCGGTGACATGGATCGGGTCGTGGCCGTAGCCGCGCAGCAGCTCGTCGAGTTCGGGTTCGGGGATCCGGGCCGGCACCGTGGGGTTGGCGATCTTGTATCCGTTGAGGTGCAGGATCGGCAGGACCGCTCCGTCGTGGACGGGGTCGAGGAACTTGTTGGAGTGCCAGGAGGCGGCCAGCGGTCCGGTCTCGGACTCGCCGTCGCCGATCACACAGGCGACGAGGAGGTCCGGGTTGTCGAAGGCGGCGCCGTAGGCGTGCGAGAGCGAGTAGCCGAGTTCGCCGCCCTCGTGGATCGAGCCGGGCGTCTCCGGGGCGACATGACTGGGGATGCCGCCGGGGAAGGAGAACTGCCGGAACAGCCGGGCCATGCCGGCCGCGTCGCGGGTGACGTCCGGGTACGTCTCGGTGTAGGTGCCTTCCAGCCAGGAGTTGGCGACGACCGCGGGACCGCCGTGGCCGGGACCCCAGACGCACAGGGCGTGCAGGTCACGGGTGCGGATGACGCGGTTGAGGTGGGTGTACACGAGGTTGAGCCCCGGGGAGGTCCCCCAGTGGCCCAGCAGCCTCGGCTTCACGTGTTCCGGCCGCAACGGCTCGGTGAGCAGCGGGTTGGCCATCAGGTAGATCTGTCCGACGGAGAGGTAGTTCGCGGCGCGCCAGTGGGCGTCCAGCGTCCTGAGCTCGTCGTCGGTCAGCCGGGCGGACGTCGCTTGCGGTTCGACGGACATCTCGGGTTCCCTTCCGGATCGGGTCGCTCGGAGGTACGTACCGGTCCGTACCTCCCCACCCTCTCCGGCCGCCGGGTACCCGGCTGGGCCGAGCGACCCGTACGGAGGAGCGAAGCCGTCCGTAAGAGGGGCGCCCTAGGATCCCGGGCGCTCCCGAGCGGCGTCGAGGCCGTCGACATGGGCCACGTTCCAGCGGTCCTCGGCGTCCCCGCCGGGCTCGGCGGCGAACCAGGCGTCGAGGATCTCCTTGAGCAGCGGCTCCGAGGTCAGGCGGAGGCTGAGGGCGAGGACGTTGGCGTCGTTCCAGCGGCGGGCGCCGTCGGCGGTGCAGGCGTCGGCGCACAGGGCGGCCCGGACGCCGGGCACCTTGTTGGCGGCGATCGACGCGCCGGTGCCGGTCCAGCAGCACACCACCGCCTGCTCGGACGTCCCGTCGGCCACGTCCCGGGCCGCCACCGCCGAGCACACCGCCCAGCGGGGGTCGTCGCCGGGCCGCAGCGCGCCGTGCGGCACCACGTCGTGCCCTCGGCCGCGCAGCTCCGCGACGAGGGCGCGGGCCACTGGTTCGTCCATGTCCGAGGAGACGGAGATCCGCATGCCGGAGAGCCTACTGAGGAAAGGACGCGGTGGCACGGCCGGCCTCCACTCGGGCCGCACGCGAGTGCGCACCCGGCGAGCGCAAGTGACGCCCCGCACGGGGGCGGGGACCGAACCGGGCCCGTGGCACACCCGCCGGGCCGCCCGGCCCGCAGCGCCGTGCCGCCCCGCACGCAGCGCCGGGCCGATCGGACGGGCACCGGCCCCGCACGGATATGGACGCCGCCGTCGACGCCGGCCTAGGGTGCGGAGGGAAAGCGCTTTCTAGCATGGTCATGCCACCGCCGTAGCTGTCACCGCCCAGCCCAGGAGCGTCGATGCCGACCACCGCACCGCAGGACCCCTCCCAGCAGTGGACCCGGAAGGCTTTCCTGCGGGGCCTGACGGCCGCCGGACTGACCCCGCTGCTGCCCGCGGCGCTCCCGGCGGCCGCGCACGCCGCGTCGGCGTCCGCCCGGCCCGGTTTCGACCTGGTACGGGACGGCGTCGCGGTCGACGTGTTCGTGGACGCGGCCGACGACCCCGCCGTGATCCGCGCGGCCGGCGACCTCCGGGCCGACCTGGAGCGGGTCTGCGGGGTGCGACCCGGTTTACGGCACACCCTGCCGGAGCGGTCCACGGCGCTGATCCTGGTGGGCACCCTCGGCGCGAGTCCGGTCATCGACCGGCTCGCGGCACAGGGCCGGCTGGACGTCGAGCGGGTGAAGGGGCGCTGGGAGGCCTCGGTGACCCAGGTGGTGGAGCACCCGGCGCCCGGCGTGGACCGCGCACTGGTGATCGCGGGCAGCGACCGGCGCGGCACGGTCTACGGGATCTACGACACCTCGGAACGCGTCGGCGTCTCGCCCTGGTACTGGTGGGCCGACGTGCCCGTCGAGCAGCGTGACACCGTCTCCGTGCCCGCGGGCCCCTTCGAACGACGCGAACCGTCGGTCCGCTACCGGGGTGTCTTCATCAACGACGAGCAGAACCTGACCACTTGGTCGCAGCGCACCCAGGAGCCGGACAAGAACATCGGCCCGAAGACGTACCAGCGCCTCTTCGAACTGCTGCTGCGACTGAAGGCCAACTACCTGTGGCCGGCCATGCACCCGTACTCCGACTTCTTCAACAAGTACCGGGAGAACCCCGAACTCGCCGACCACTACGGCATCGTCGTCGGCTCCAGCCACCCGGAGGCACTGCTGCGCAACGGCGTCCACGAGTGGGAGCCGTGGGCGGAGGAGCACCGCGGCGCCGACGGCGGACCGCCGGTGTACGACTACACGGTGAACCCCGCCGTCATCTCCGGCTACTGGAGAGCCCGGGCCCGGGAGAACGCGGCGTACGAGAGCAGTTGGACCATAGGCATGCGCGGCCTGCACGACACCGCGCTGGAGACGAAGTACGCCACCACGATCGCGGAGAAGGTCGTGGTGATGAACGACATCATCGCCGACCAGCGCCGGATCCTGGCCGAGGAGGTCGGCGCGGCCGCTCGGCCGCAGATCTTCATCCCGTACAAGGAGGTCCTGGACCTGTACAACGCGGGCGTCCAGGTTCCGGACGACGTCACGCTGATCTGGCCGGACGACAACCACGGCAACATGCGCCAGCTGCCGGACGACGCGGAACGCGCCCGGTCCGGCGGCAACGGGATCTACTACCACCTCTCCTACTGGGGCCGTCCGCGCAGCTACCTGTGGCTCGACACCACGCAGCTCACCAAGGTGTGGCAGGAGCTGCGCCGGGTGTACGAGCACGGCGTGGACCGGATGTGGATCTTCAACGTCGGTGACCTCAAGTCGATCGAGACCGGACTGTCCTTCTCCCTGGACATGGCCTGGGACGTGGACCGGTGGCACGCCGACGACGTCGGAGGCTTCCTCGCGCAGTGGTACGGACGGCAGTTCGGGCTTCTGCACGCCCAGGAGATCGCCTCGATCCGCACCGAGTACTACCGACTGGCGGCGGAGCGGCGCCCGGAGTTCATCGACCGGAACATGTTCTCCGTCGTTCACCACGGGGACGAGGCGGGACGCCGCATGGCCGCGTACGACCGTCTGCTCGAAAGAGCGGTGACGCTGGGGGCCGAACTCCCCGAGGCCTACCGGGACGCCTATTTCGAGCTCGTCCAGTATCCCGTGCACGGCGCTTACTTGATGAACCTCAAGTACTACTGGGCGGACCGCAACGCCCTCGCGGTACGTCAGGGCCGCGGCGCCGGAGCCAACGTCTTCGCGGACCTCGCCGAAGCGGCGCACACTCAGGAGGCGGCACTCACCAAGCGGTACAACACGGGGATCGCGGGCGGGAAGTGGGACGGCTACGTCAACCCCTATCCCTCGCAGATCCCGAAGGCGCCGGGCCGCCCGGCCGTCACCAGGGTCACCCGGCAGGAGACCTCGGGCCTGGGAGTCGCGTCCGAGGGGAACGAGATCGGCACGCAACGGCCTCTGGCCTTCTCCGCCGTCACCCGGGACCGGCGCTTCGTCGATGTCTTCAACACCGGTTTCCTCCCGGTCGACTGGGCCGCGGAGACCAAACACCCCTGGGTCCACCTGAGTTCGGCGGGCGGCACACTCACCGAACAGACCCGGGTGTGGGTGGAGATCGACTGGGCGCGGGCACCCGAGGGCACGCACGACGGCACGGTCGTCCTCACGAGTGGCGCGCAGCGTTTCGAGGTGCCCCTGAAGGTCGTCAACGACGGGGAGCGGGCACGCCGGCGTGCCCGCGGGTTCGTCGAGGCCAACGGATATGTCTCGATCGACGCCGTGCACACCGAGCGCCGGGTGGCGCGCGGCCGGGCCCGCTGGCGGACCGTGCGCGGGCTCGGACGCCGTACCGCCGCCGTGGAGGCGGTGCCGTCCACGGCGGCCCCGGTCACCGCCGACTTCGCCGCCCGCGCACCGGAGTTGAGGTACCGGGTGCGGTTCAGCAGCACCGGGTCCTTCCCCGTGACCGTGTTCCGGCTGCCCTCGCTCGACGAGCGCGGCGCGCGGCGGCTGGCCCTCACCCTCGACGACCGGCCGCCCACCGTGCTGTCGGGGCAGGCCGTCGCCACCGGCAACCGCGGCGACGCCTGGGCGCGCAACGTGGAGGAGGGCGTCGAGAAGCTGACCGCGACCGTCACGGTCACCGAGCCCGGCGAGCATGTGCTGCGGGTGTTCATGGTCGACCCGGGGATCGCCGTGGACCAGATCGTCGTCGACACCGGTGGACTGCCGGCGGCCGCCTATCTCGCACCTCCGGAGAGCTACCACCCGGTCTTCAACCCCGATCCGGACACGGGGACGGGCCTGGACGCGCCGAGCAGGTAGTCGAGCCGGTGGTCCGACCCGCACGGGCGGAGCGACCGGACGCCCGGACCTCGTCGCTCCGCCGAAGATCCGCTCAGGCCCCGCCCGGCGGGTCGAGGCGCGCTTCGGCGGACTCGGCGCGGTGTCGGTGACTTTCGTCTGATCCGCGGCGAACGAGCACGGGAGCGGGCCGGTGCGGTGCGGTCAGGGGGTCGGGATGCCGGCCGGGCGGGCCGGGCGGTCGAAGCGGGCCGGGACGCCCGGCGAGTACAGGACGCTCACCGGCTCTCCCGCCGGCTCCGGCAGGCCCGCCGCCGTCACCAGGTCCTCCCGGCACTCCATGAGTTCGGCCCGGTGCAGCGGCCAGCGCGGATGGGCGTTCGGCAGATACATCGACCGCCCGAAGAAGGTGCTGTGCATGCCCCAGCGCGCGGTCAGGAAGTGCTCCAGCGCGGTGGGCTGCCCGATCCGTTCCCCCACTCGCACGGTGAGCCGGCTGCTTGCCCCGCGCGGGCCGGGCCACCGGCGGCGGCTGGTGTACGTGACGGTGTCGGCGTCGGCGTCGATCGCCATGCGGGACCACAGGTAGGGCATCCGGAAGCCGATCCGCGCCACGGCCACCGGCAGCAGACGGGAGGCGTCGAGCGACCGGAAGACCACGCCCCGCCGACCGTGCGCGTCGACCGAGTAGAGACGGACGTTCGTCTCGGGGAACGTCCCCAGGTAGGGAACGCCCGGGAGCCGGAACCAGCCGACGCGATGCATCCGGAACGCGACCAGACCGACGTAGGTCACGCCGTCCAGGGTGTCCGGGACGGTCCCCGGCGGCAGCAGACCGGCCACGTCGGCCGGGTCCGCGGCCCAGTGCACGAAGGTGAGGTCGAGCCAGGACTGGGTGAGCAGGGGCCGCGCTATCGCGTCCGGCGCGTCGGGCGTGATGGGAAGCGGCGAAATCAGGCCCTGCGGTTGCGGCTGCGGTGTCGACGGCACAGCGCGATTATCGCAGAGGGCCTGCCCCGACCTCCATGAGCATGCCAGGCCGTGGCTGGGCTGGGCTGGGCTGGGCTGGGCATTTCGCGCGCACGGGCGGGTCCGATGGGCGTGGGCGGCGGGCACAGGCACAGACGCGGGCACAGGCGCGGGCACAGGCGCGGACGCGGACGGGGACGTCAGCGCGCGGTCGAGAGGGGCCGCGCCGGGTGGTGTTGTGGTCGAGGCCACGTCCGGGGTGGGGGCTCGGGCATGTCGTCGGGTGGGGGCCGCGGGCTACGGTTTGCGGAGCTCCCCGTTCCCCTCGCCGCATACCTCGGACGGCTCCGTGCTCGCAGATCTCTCCCCCGTCATCGCCGCCACCACCGAATGGCTGACCCGCGCCTACCCGGCGAGCGGCGGCGCGCTCGCCGCCGCCCTGTGCGAGGCGCAGGCCCGGCAGGCGGTGACCGTCGCGGCCTGGCTGCGCTATCCGACCGCCACGGACGTCGCGCTGCTCGGCATCGCGGGCCCCGGCGGCTCGGCCCGGCTGGACCGGATCGGCGGCGCGGACACCGGCCCCGATGCGGACGCACCGGCCTGGCGGAGCTGGGTGGACGAGGTCGTGGCGAGCTGGGCTGCCTGTCTGCTCGCCGATCCCGCACTGGCCGCCGGCGCGGTGGCCGGGCTCGCCGGAGGCGACCACGTCCGTGGGACGACGCCGGACTTCCGGCGCCTGACCGCACCCGACCACCACGACCGGCAGGCGGCGGCGCTGCTGCGCCACCCCGACCTCCTGGCGTCCGTGGCCGGTCTCCACCACACACAGCTCCTCGGCCGCCTCGGCCGGGGCCAGGCCCTCATCGCCTGACGTGCCACCGGAGCCGGCCGGCTCAGTCGGCCTTGCCGCGGCCGGTCAACGCGTACGGCCGGGCCGCCCGCCCCGCCGGTGAGCGACCGGCCGATCGCGCCGCCCGGCGCGTTCCGGCCCGTCAGCGGTCAGCGGTCAGCGGTCAGCGGTCAGCGGGATCGGCGGGTGTTGAGCCGGGCGGCCTGGCGGATCAGGTGGTCGCGCTCGGCGAGGTCGTGCGCCTTCCGGGCCGCCTCGGCGTACAGCCGTGCCGCCGTCATCAGGTCGCCGTCGCGTTCGTGGAGGTACGCCGCCACCGCGGCGTGGCGGGGCAGCGAGTCGTCCAGCGCCGCGAGCGCCGCCAGGCCGGCGCGCGGGCCGTCGGCCTCGCCGACGGCCACCGCGCGGTTGAGCCGGACGACCGGGCTGTCGGTCAGGCGCGCCAGCTCGTCGTACCACTCGACGATCTGCACCCAGTCGGTCTCCTCGGCGGCGGGGGCGTCGGCGTGCAGTGCCGCGATCGCGGCCTGGGCCTGGAACTCGCCCAGCCGGTCGCTGGCGAGGGCCGCCTGGAGGATCTCGACGCCCTCGGTGATCGCCAGGGTGTCCCAGCGGCCGCGGTCCTGCTCGGCGAGCGGCACCAGGCTGCCGTCGGGCGCGGTCCGGGCGGCGCGCCGGGCGTGGTGGAGCAGCATGAGGGCGAGCAGCCCCGCCGCCTCGGGGTGGTCGATCGCCGCCGCGAGCTGCCGGGTGAGCCGGATGGCCTCGGCGGCGAGGTCGACGTCGCCGGAGTAGCCCTCGTTGAAGACCAGGTAGAGGACGCGCAGCACGGTGGCGACGTCGCCGGGCTGGTCGAGCCGCACGCCGGAGACGGTGCGCTTGGCCCGGCTGATGCGTTGCGCCATGGTCGCCTCGGGCACCAGGTAGGCCTGGGCGATCTGGCGGGTGGTCAGCCCGCCGACGGCGCGCAGCGTGAGCGCGACCGCGGACGACGGCGTCAGCGACGGGTGGGCGCACAGGAAGTAGAGCTGGAGCGTGTCGTCCGCCGTCGGCGCGGGCCCGGGCGCCGGCTCCTCGTCGACGGCGTCCTCGCGCCGGCGCCGGGCGGCGTCCGCCCGGGTCGCGTCGAGGAAGCGGCGCCAGGCCACGGTGACCAGCCAGCCCTTCGCATCCCGCGGCGGGTCGTCCGGCCAGACGCGGACCGCCTCGACCAGCGCGTCCTGCACGGCGTCCTCGGCCGCCGCGAAGTCGGCTCCGCGGCGGACGAGGATCCCGAGCACGCTGGGCGTGAGGCTCCGGATCAGAATCTCGTTCACTTCAGGAGGCACTCCGTGACCGTGGGGTGCGCGCCAAGGAACGGACGCAGCTCGAGCCACTCGTGGATCGGCTCCCCGCCCTTCCCGGGCGCGGCCGACAGTTCCCCGGCCAGCTCGACGGCGCGCTCGTAGCTGTCGACGTCGATCACCATCCAGCCGGCGATGAGGTCCTTGGTCTCGGCGAACGGGCCGTCGGTGACCGGCGGGCGGCCCTCGCCGTCGTACCGGACGAACGAACCCCCATAGGCGAGCGCCTGGCTGTCGACGAACTCGCCGGTCTCCTCGAGCCGGGCCGCGAAGTCGTTCATGTACTGCACGTGGGCCGAGATCTCCTCCGGCGTCCACTGGTCCATCGGCACGTCGTTGACCGCCGCCGGGGCGCCGCGGTAGTGCTTGAGCAGCAGGTACTTGGCCATGGTGGTTCTCCTCGGGACTGGTGCGACCCATTGTGGTCGCGTTCACCACGGGGACGGAGCCGGACATGGATTCTCGACATCGTCGGCGAAGGTTTCCTCGGCTCCGGTGGACGACCCCGGTGGGGACCGGCCAGCGGTGACCCGGTCTCCGGCGGGACGGTCTGCCGGGCCCCCTCCGCCGGCATCTGGTAGCCGCCCGGGATTTCGGGGATGCTCGAAGGGAACGCGGAACACGCCCGATCCTGGGATCGAGACACTGACCTGCGACAACAGGGGCCAGAGGCTCCTTTGTCCGTCTCATCAGGAGGTACCGATGAAGATGTTGATCAACGTTGCGGAGACTGTGGTCGCGGACGCGCTGCATGGAATGGCGGCCGCCCATCCCGAGCTGACCGTCGACGTCGAGAACCGGGTGGTCGTGCGGCGGGACGCTCCGGTGGCGGGCAAGGTGGCGCTGGTGTCCGGCGGCGGCTCGGGGCACGAGCCGCTGCACGGTGGGTTCGTGGGGCCGGGGATGCTCTCGGCGGCCTGCCCGGGTGAGGTGTTCACCTCACCGGTGCCGGATCAGATGCTGCGTGCCGCGGCAGCCGTGGACAGCGGGGCGGGTGTGCTGTTCATCGTCAAGAACTACACGGGCGATGTGCTCAACTTCGACATGGCGGCCGAGCTGGCCGAGGACGAGGGCATCCAGATCGCGAAGGTCCTGGTCGACGACGACGTCGCCGTGACCGACAGCCTCTACACGGCCGGACGGCGCGGCACGGGCGCGACGCTGTTCGTGGAGAAGATCGCGGGGGCGGCGGCCGAGGAGGGGCAGCCGCTGGAGCGGGTCGAGGCGCTCGCCCGGCAGGTGAACGAGAACTCCCGCAGCTTCGGCGTGGCGCTCAGCGCGTGCACCACACCGGCCAAGGGCAGCCCGACCTTCGATCTGCCGGCCGGTGAGCTGGAGCTGGGCGTCGGCATCCACGGGGAGCCCGGGCGGGAGCGGCGGGCGATGATGACCTCCGGTGAGATCGCCGACTTCGCGATCCACGCGATCCTGGACGACATGACGCCCCGCAGTCCCGTGCTCCTCCTGGTCAACGGCATGGGCGCGACACCCCTGCTGGAGCTGTACGGCTTCAACGCCGAGGTGCACCGCCTGCTGGCCCAGCGGGGGGTGGCGGTCGCCCGTACGCTCGTGGGCAACTACGTGACGTCCCTCGACATGGCCGGCGCCTCGGTGACCCTGTGCCAGGTGGACGAGGAGCTGCTGCGGCTGTGGGACGCGCCGGTGCGGACCCCCGGGCTGCGCTGGGGTGTGTGAGGCCGGGACCGAGGCAGGGACAGGGACAGGGACAGGCGCTCCGACCGTACCGACCATGCAAGGAGATCCAGTGCTCGACGCCGACTTCTTCCGCCGTTGGATGACCGCGACCGCCGCGTCCGTCGACCGCGAGGCGGACCGGCTCACAGCCCTCGACTCACCCATCGGGGACGCGGATCACGGCAGCAACCTCCGGCGTGGCTTCACCGCGGTGAACGCGGCGCTGGAGAAGGAGGCACCCGAAACGCCGGGCGCCGTCCTGGTGCTCGCGGGACGCTCGCTGATCTCGACGGTCGGCGGGGCATCGGGGCCCCTGTACGGCACGCTGCTGCGCCGGACCGGGAAGGCGCTCGGGGACGCGGCCGAGGTGGACGAGGAGCGGTTCGCCGAGGCGCTGCGCACCGGGGTGGACGCGGTGATGCAGCTCGGCGGTGCCGCGCCCGGCGACAAGACCATGATCGACGCGCTGGTGCCGGCGGTCGACGCCCTCCCCGACGGTTTCGGCGCCGCCCGCACCGCCGCCGAGCAGGGCGCCGAGGCGACGACGCCGCTCCAGGCCCGCAAGGGCCGGGCCAGCTATCTCGGCGAGCGCAGCATCGGGCACCAGGATCCGGGCGCCACCTCGGCGGCGCTGCTCATCGCGGCCCTCGCCGACGCGGGCGCGGGCGCGGGAAGGAAGTGAGGCACCGTGAGCGAAGACAAACTGGTGGGCATCGTGCTGGTGTCGCACAGCGCGGCGGTCGCGTCGGCGGTGGCCGAGCTGGCGCTGGGCCTGGTGGGCGGCGGTCCGGCCGTGCCGGTCGCCGCGGCGGGCGGTACGGAGGGCGGCGGGCTGGGCACGAGCGCCGAGCTGATCACTGCCGCTGCCGCCTCGGTGGACCGGGGCGCCGGGGTCGCGGTCCTCACCGACCTGGGCAGCGCCGTCCTCACGGTCAAGGCACTGCTCGCGGAGGGCGACGAACTGCCCGACACCGCGCGGCTGGTGGACGCCCCGTTCGTGGAGGGCGCGGTCGCCGCGGTGGTGACGGCGGCGACCGGCGCCGACCTCGACTCGGTGGAGGCGGCGGCCGCGGAGGCGTACGGCTACCGAAAGGTGTGACGCGGCTCGGCGAGGCTGTGACACGGGGTCGGGGTCGAAGGGGCGGCCCGGCCCGAACAGCCGGGCCGCCCCGTTTCGCTTACGCGTCCCCTTCGTCCCCCTCGTCCCCCTCGGCGTCCAGACCCTCCTGAGCCTCCGAGTCGCCCGCTTCGTCCCACGACGCCTCCTGAGCCTCGCCGTCCTCCGACGCCTCCTGGTCCCCTTGGTTCTCCTGGGCCCCCTGGTCCTCCTGGGCCTTCGGCTCCTCTGGGGTGGTCTTGCGGTCGCCCTTGGCTGCTGCGCGGCCCTGACTGCCGGCCCCCGTGCGCCGTGTCGCGCGGCCCTCGCCCTGGGGCGGCTCCGCGAGCCCGCCCGGCGTCCATTCGTCCGCCGGCTCCTCCGGCTCGGCCGGCGTCTCCGGCGGGCGGGGCTGTTCCTTCGTGCCGCGCACGAAGAGCCGCGCCAGCCGCTCCCCCACCTCCACCGCCGAGGCGTGACTCTCGATGGGAGTCGCCCGGGAGTCCTTGAAGACGATGTACGTGACGCCGGAGGGGGTGCCGCCGCCGCGCGGGTCGGGGCGGATGCCGAGCGCCTTGGCGGTGGCGTACGACGCCTCTCCGATGATCTCGCTCGGTCCCGTGTCGCCGACGACCGCGTACTGCACCCGGTCCTGGTAGACGACGGCCGCGACCGACCCCCCGCGCACCCCGTGGTCACGGTGGTCCCAGATGCCGCTCACCCCCGGCACCACGATGTAGGGCAGTGTCTCGGCGCTCAGATAGCGGCCGTCGGACTGCTGGTAGGCCGTCCCCTCGGAGAACAGCGGGTCGGTGAGGCTGTTGCACTCCGGGCCCGGACGGCCGTCGCAGTCGATGTCCATGTCGGCCGTCCAGAACACCGCCTCGTCGGTCCCGCAGACCGGGATCGTGGCCGGCGCGCCGTCGTCCGCGCTGTAGCGGCCGCGCGAGACGGGGGTGCAGTCACGGACCCGGGACAGCAGGTCGGCGGCGCGGACCGAGCCTTCTCGCCGGGGCGCCGAAGCTCCGAGGGCGCCCGCGGACGGATGCGGGGCGGCGGGTGAGGTGGTCGGGGCCAGCAGGGCAAGGCCGGCCGCGGCCAGCGTCAGCGACTGGACGCGCACGATAGGGACCCTCTCGTGGGGGCATTGACGGACACTCGGATCAATCTGGTGTCGGTCACGCCCCGGGGCCACCCCGAGGGGGCCGTACGGAGCACGGAAGCGTTCTCGGGAGCCCGGCGGTGCGGGTGCGACAGAGGGCCGGGGGCCCGGACGCCGTTTCGGCTCCGGGCCCCGGGCCACTGTGGCGGCGCGGGATCAGCGACGACAGCGGTCCGCGCCACCGGCTTGAACTCATGAGCGTTCAGGGCGAGTTGAGCCGTGCGGAACGTCAGCGTACGTAACCCCCGGAAGGGGTCGCCGGCGGCGGTCCCTCCTCACCGCCCTCTTGATGTATGCGCATCACCACGCCATATTGGTCCGGACCATTGCCGCCGTGCCGGGCCGGGAGGCGAAGCCGTGCGACGCGTTGTGCTGTGGGTGGTGCTGTGCGGCCTGGTGGCGGCCCTGTGCTGCGGGTGCGCGGGCGGGCCCGACGGCGACGGACGGGCGCCGGGCGCCCCGACCGGGGTCACCGCACAGGCCGGCAGCGCGACGAGCGTGCACGTCATGTGGAACGCGGTCGCCGCGGATCCCGCGGTCAGCGTCTACGAGGTGTACCGCGGCAGCGAGAAGGTCCAGGAGGTGCCCGGCTCCGCGCACATGCTGGACGTCGTCCGCCTCTCGCCGTCGACCACGTACGTCTTCGCCGTCCGGGCCCGCGACGGCGACGGGCGGCTCGGTCCGCGCAGCCGCGAGGCGCGGGCCACGACACCGGCGGCCGCCGCGGCGGACCGCTCGCCGCCGACCCCGCCGGGCGCGGTGACCGGCCGGGCCGCCGGGAGCCGGGCCGTCCAGCTGTCCTGGACGGCGTCCACGGACGACCGGAAGGTGGTGTCCTACGACGTCTACCAGGGCGGCGTGCGGATCCACAGCGTCGGCGGGGGCCAGACGGCGACGGTCGTCACGGGACTGCGTCCCGGCGCGCGCTACTCGTTCACCGTCCGGGCCAGGGACGCGGCCGACAACGTCTCGTCCGCCGGTACTCCCGTGCGCCTGACCACCGCGCCGGGTGACGACGAGGGGGCGGACACCGCGCCGGCCGGCTTCCGGGCGAGCGTCCACCTCGCCGACGGGTCGTACTACCTCAACCTGTCGTGGGTGCCGCCCCGGGTGGACGGCGTGGTCACGGAGTACCAGATCCAGCTCGACGGTCAGCCGGCCACCTCGCTGGTGTGGGGCGGGACCCCGCCACCGGGGAGGGCTGCGTACAGCTTCTACGTGGGGCGGGAAGAAGGGGCCGGACACCGGGTGCGGCTGCGGGCCCGGCTGCCGGACGGCACATGGGGCGCGTTCTCGGTGGAGCGCACGGTGACGACGGGCGCGCGGCGGTGAGCGGCCGTGCCGGCGGCACGGCCCACGGCTCGGGGCCACGGCTCGGGGCCACGGCGCCCAGCCGCCCATCGGCCGGCCGTCGCGCCGCCCGTCGCGCCGCGGGCCGCGCCGCGGTCGGGGCGCGGTCGGGGCGTCCCTCGGGCCGCGGGTCGGCCACAGGGCGGGGAGGGCGGTCGGCATGGGCCGTCCGAAGGAATCCGTCACCTGGCCGGTGGCCGTCCGCATGCGGGGCGGGGCCGGGGCGCGTTGGCTGCCCCTGAGGCAGCACGGGCGTACCCGACCTTCGGCGGCGCAAGGGATGTACCGCCAACCGTGCCGCCGCGGAGGACATCCCATGCGCACTTCCCGTTTCCTCGTCCGCTCAGGACTGACCGTGGCAGCCGCCGCCGCGCTGCCGCTCGCCCTCACCGCCCAGCCGGCCGTGGCCCGGGCTTCGGGCATCTCCGTGAGCACGACCGGCTCCACGGTGTCGGTCGTGACCAGCGCCTGCACCCAGATCAACGGCAGCTGGGGCACGGCGGCACTGCTCGGCAGCGCCCAGGCGAGTTTCGCCCAGGGGCGCCAGGTCGCCCTGTCCGGTACGGCCGCCGGCCAGTCCGCCGCCTGGTCCGGCGTCTCCCCGGGCACGTACACCGTGGTCGTCATGTGCTCCAACGGCAGCACCGCGGGCACCCAGTCGGTGATCGTCTCCACGCCGGTCACCCCGAGGGTCTCGACGACGCCCACGGCCACGGCCTCGCCCTCGCGGGGCGTCATGGGCGGCCTCGGCGGCGCGGCCCGCGACTACGGCCCCGTCGCCATGGGGGTGGGCGGGGCGCTGGTGGGGACGGGCGTCATCGCGGCGGCCTGGTTCCTGCGCCGCCGCTCGAAGCCGTACCGGCTCTAGGCGGTCCCGTCACCGGCCGGGCTCCAGGCGGTCCCGTCACCGGCCGCGGGCAGTTCGTCGATGGCCTCGGTGAGCCACTGCGTCCAGAAGGTCTCCAGCTCGATGCCCGCGCGCAGGACCAGGTGCTGAAGCCTGGCCTGCGCGCTGTCGTCGCCGGGCGGGAAGTCGCGCTTCTCGATCTCCTCGTACTCGGCCAACTGCCGCCGGTGCAGGTCGAGATGGCGGCGCAGGTCGGCCTCGAGGCCGGCCGTGCCGACGACCGCCGCGGCGCGCAGCCGCAGCAGCATGGCGTCACGGTGCGGCTTCGGGTCCTGGGCGGCCGCCGTCCACCGGGCGAGTTCGGCGCGTCCCGCGGGCAGTACCTCGTAGGCCTTCTTCTGCCCGCGGGCCGGCGCCTGTGCCGGCAGCGCCCGGATATGCCCCTCGGACTCCAGTTTTCCCAGCTCGCGATAGATCTGCTGGTGCGTGGCCGACCAGAAGTAGCCGATCGACCTGTCGAACCGGCGGGTCAGATCCAGCCCCGACGAGGGCCTCTCGAGGAGGGCGGTGAGGATCGCGTGCGGGAGTGACATGCAGTCATCCTAGGGAGGCGCCGGTACGGTCCTACAGCGCCGCCGCCAGTTCCGTGCCCTGCTGGACGGCGCGCTTGGCGTCCAGTTCGGCGGCGACGTCGGCACCCCCGATGAGGTGCGCCTTCGCGCCGTCGGCGAGCAGCGCCTCGTACAGGTCCCGGCGCGGGTCCTGGCCCGTGCACAGCACGATGGTGTCGACCTCCAGGAGCATGCTCTGCTCGCCGACGGTGAGGTGCAGCCCGGCGTCGTCGATCCGGTCGTAGCGCACCCCGGGAACCATCGTGACGCCCCGGTGCTTGAGCTCGGTGCGGTGGATCCAGCCGGTGGTCCTGCCGAGGCCCGCGCCGACCTTGCCGGTCTTGCGCTGGAGGAGGTGGACCGTGCGCGGCGGGGCGGGGCGCTCGGGGGCGGCGAGCCCGCCGGGGCCCGCGTAGTCCATGTCGACGCCCCACTGGCGGAAGTAGGCCGCCGGGTCCTCGTTCACCTTGTCGCCGCCGTCGGTGAGGAACTCGGCGACGTCGAAGCCGATGCCGCCCGCGCCGAGGATCGCGACGCGGTCGCCGACGGGCGCGCCGTCGCGCAGGACGTCGAGATAGCCGACGACGCTCGGGTGGTCGACGCCGGGAATGTCGGGGGTGCGGGGGCTGACGCCGGTGGCGACGACGACCTCGTCGTACTCGGCCAGGTCCCCGGCGGCGACGTGTGTGTCGAGCCGTACGTCCACGCCGTGCGCGTCGAGCTGGTGGCGGAAGTAGCGCAGCGTCTCGTCGAACTCCTGCTTGCCGGGGACCTTGCGGGCCACGTTGAGCTGGCCGCCGATCTCGCTCGCGGCGTCGAAGAGGGTGACGTCATGGCCGCGTTCGGCGGCGCTCACGGCACAGGCGAGACCCGCCGGGCCGGCGCCCACCACCGCGACCCGCTTGCGCAGCCGGGTCGGGGCGAGGATCAGCTCGGTCTCGTGGCAGGCGCGCGGATTGACCAGGCAGGAGGTGATCTTTCCGCTGAAGGTGTGGTCGAGGCAGGCCTGGTTGCAGCCGATGCAGGTGTTGATGGCCTCGGGGCGGCCGGCCGCGGCCTTGGCCACGAACTCGGGGTCGGCGAGCATCGGACGGGCCATCGACACCATGTCCGCACAGCCGTCGGCGAGGAGTTCCTCGGCGAGTTCGGGGGTGTTGATGCGGTTGGTGGTGACGAGCGGCACGGAGACCGCGCCCATGAGCTTCTTCGTCACCCAGGTGTAGGCGCCGCGCGGCACGGAGGTGGCGATGGTGGGGATGCGCGCCTCGTGCCAGCCGATGCCGGTGTTGATGATGGTCGCGCCGGCCTCCTCGACGGCCTTCGCGAGGGTGACGACCTCGTCCAGGGTCGAGCCGCCGGGCACCAGGTCCAGCATGGACAGCCGGTAGATGACGATGAAGTCCTCGCCGACGGCCTCGCGCACCCGCCGCACGATCTCGAGGGGGAAGCGCGTGCGGTTCTCGTACGAGCCGCCCCAGCGGTCGGTGCGGTGGTTGGTCTGCGCCGCGATGAACTCGTTGACGAGGTAGCCCTCGGAGCCCATGATCTCGACGCCGTCGTAGCCGGCCTGCCGGGCGAGGCGGGCGGCGCGGGCGTAGTCGTCGATGGTCCGCTCGATGTCGGCGTCGGTCAGCTCGCGGGGCGGGAAGGCGCTGATCGGCGCCTGGAGGGGGCTCGGGGCGACCAGGTCCCGGTGGTAGGCGTACCGGCCGAAGTGCAGGATCTGCATCGCGATGCGGCCGCCCTCGCGGTGCACGGCGTCAGTGATCGCCCGGTGCTGCTCGGCCTCCGCGTCCGTGGTGAGCTTGGCGCCGCCCTCGCCCGGCCGCCCTTCGTCGTTCGGGGCGATGCCGCCGGTGACGATGAGGCCCACTCCCCCGCGTGCCCGGGCGGCGTAGAACTCGGCCATGCGCTCGAAGCCGTGCTCGGCCTCCTCCAGGCCGACGTGCATCGAGCCCATCAGGACGCGGTTGGGCAGCGTGGTGAAGCCCAGGTCGAGCGGGCTCAGCAGGTGCGGGTAACGGCTCATGACAGCCCTCCGTGCGCGGTGTCTTCCCTCCAGTTCTAGAGGACCGCGCACGGTTTATGCAACTAGTTGCACAATGGGATCGGGGTCATGTGCCGCAGGTCACCGGCGACGCCGCCTCACCGGCTCTCCAGCAGGACGTGCAGCTCCCGCTCCTGGTCCCCGGAGGCCGAGGAGAGGTCACGCACCGCGAAGACCGAGTCCAGCGTGGCGCGCAGCCGCTCGATCGCCCAGTAGCTGCCCTGCGCGTCGGCCTCCACGGAGGACGAGAGCCGGGCCGGCCGGGCACAGTCGTGCGCCTCGGTCACCTCGAAGGTGCCGAGCCACACCATCGGGCGGCTCTCGTGCAACTGCTGCGGCAGCTCGTCGCTGCCGCGGTCCGACTCGAAGCACTCGCCCAGCATGTCGAACACGATCCGGGCGTCCTCCTTGCTGCATCCGCTGATCTCGACGGAGACGGACTCCTCGTGCGGTCGTTCGCGATCCATCGTGATCGCTCCTCTCGTGGGATGTGGCGTGGAGGTGCGGGTTCCCCGCGAACCGCGCCACATCCCCAGAAAAGCACCACTTTCCGAGTGGGACCAGCGACAGGAGGGGCGCCGGAGGCCCGCCCGGCCCCGCCCGGCCCCGGTCTCGGCTCGGTCAGCTCCGGGTGAAGCGGTAGGTCTTGCTGTCGGTCAGCACACAGAACCCGGGCGACACGACGATCACCCGCAGGGTGCCGGAACGGCGGTCGTAGTCGATGCCCTCCGCTTCGAACGTGCCCGTGCAGGAGCTGCGCAGCGGGAGCCGGCGCAGCGCGGTGACATGCCCGGTGACGTCGGAGGTGCCGTTCGGTTCGGCGGACAGGTCGATCTGGAGGAGGGGTTTGGTGATGCCGAAGAGGGTGCCCGCCGGGTCGTCCGAGGCGCACAGCAGGGTGGTCGGGCCGGTGAAGTCGCAGCCCTGGACGTCACGCACGGCATGGTCGAGGCGGACGGTCGACACCTGCGGCAGGTTCGCGGAGGGCGAGGTGGCGGAGTTGGCGCCGGGGGTCGGGAAGACGAGGAACCGGGTCATGGTGCCCCACTCGCCGGACAGCATCCACTGACTGTTCGGGGTGATCGCCGCCCAGGAGTTGTTCAGGGCCTCGCCGGAGCCGAGCGCGTGGACGTACTCCGACCAGGCACCGCCGGGCGCCTGCACGCGGTACATCTTCGCGTTGTTCGAGTCGCTCTGGTACGGCTCGACGTAGTAGCCGTCGTAGGAGGCGTCGGGGTCGCCGACGTGGTTCCAGCCCCGGGTGGAGACCGAGAAGGGAATGGTGCCGATGCCGGTGTAGCGGTTGGCGCTGCCCGCCGGGACCTCGACCGACGTCAGGCCCTGGCTCTCGGTCAGCGGGTCGGCCCGGTCGGAGCCGACCTCGGTCCAGGTGTCGGCGGCCGTGGCGGGCGGAGCCGCGGCCAGGACGGTGACCGTTGCCACGGCCAGCGCCAGGAAGCCGGCGCGGGCGGTGCTGGCGGTGCCGGCCGTGGTGCGACGGCGGCGGGCAGGACGCAGGGGCATGGGACTCCTCGTCGAGGGGGGTGGGCGCGCTCGGCGGACAGTCTGGCCCGGCATGATGGTCATGTACAGACCAATTCCATGGACAGGTGCGGGCCTTGAGGAGAACGGCGCGCGACGCCGTACCGGAGGAGCATGAAGAAGGGCGCCCAAGGCGTGGGAGAAAAGGGTTGAGCACGGTAGAACAGGGGAGTCGGCACGGGGGACGGCGTGCCGCATCAATACGCGGAGGCGGTGCGTGGCATGAACGAAGCCGGATCGTCCGCGGCTGAGAGCGGTGGCCCTACCGGGCCCAGCGGTCTGCTGGACGTGCTCAACGTGGCCTCTGTGGTGCTCGACACCCAGGGGCGCATCGCCCTGTGGAGCCCGCAGGCCGAGGAGCTTTTCGGGTACTCGGCCAATGAGGCGCTGGGCCGGTACGCGGCCCATGTGATGGTCCACGAACGGCACGTCGACCTGGTCGTGCAGCTGTTCGCCGACGTCATGGCCACGGGTGAGAGCTGGGCGGGGGCGTTCCCGATCCTGCGCAAGGACGGCACCACCCGGTTGGTGGAGTTCCGCAACATGCGGCTCATGGACGACCGGGGCGACGTCTACGCCCTGGGTCTCGCCACCGACCGGACGACGGTACGCCGGCTGGAACGGGACCTGGCGCTGTCGACGCGGATGGTCGCGCAGTCCCCCAACGGCCTCGCCGTCCTGGACACCGACCTGCGGTTCGTCTCGGTCAACCCGGCACTGGAGCGGATGAACGGCGTTCCGGCCGCGGATCACCTCGGCCGGACCGTACACGAGGTGCTGCCCCGGCTGGACGCGGAAGCCCTGGAGGCAGCGGCACGCCAGGTGCTGCGGACCGGGGAGCCGCTCGTCGACCGGTCCACGGTCGGCCGCACCCCCGCCGACCCGGACGAGGACCACGCCTGGTCCCTCTCCCTGTACCGCCTGGAGGACGCCCGCGGCACCGTGCTGGGCGTGGCCGTCTCGGTCATCGACGTCACCGACCGGCACCGGGCGGCCGTCGAGGCCGAGGCGGCACGCCGCCGGCTGGCGCTGATCGCGGACGCCTCCGCCCGGATCGGCACCACCCTGGACCTGGAGCGCACGGCCTTCGAACTGGCCGACGTGGCCGTGCCGGAACTGGCGGACGTGGCCGCGGTGGACCTGCTCGACGCGGTGATGTCGGGCCGCCGCACCAACCTCGGACCCGCCGAATCCGCCGTGATCCGCGCCCTGGCGGTGCGCGCCGCCGACGAGCCGGACGCGCTGCGGGCGGCCGACCAGCCCGGCCAGGTGGCCCGCTACGCGCCCGACCGGCTCGTCACCGAGTGCGTACGCTCGGGCCGGCCCGTCATGGTGGCCCAGGTCAAGGACGAGGACCTCGGGCGCATCGCGCACTCCCCGGAAGCGGCCGCCCTGCTGGCGCGGGCCGGGGTGCACTCCTATCTGGCCGTGCCGCTCATCGCCCGGGGCGAGGTGCTGGGCGCCCTCGACCTCAAACGGACCCGCAATCCACTGCCGTTCGGCCACGACGACCTGCTGCTCGCGCGCGAGCTGGCGGCCCGGGCGGCCGTCCAGATCGACAACGCCCGCTGGTACCAGAGCGCCCGCACCACCGCGCTCACCCTCCAGCGCAGCCTGCTGCCGAGCCATCCGCCCGTCACCGGCGGCCTCGAGGTCGCCTCCCGCTACCAGCCCGCGGGCGCCACCACCGAGGTCGGCGGCGACTGGTTCGACGTCATCCCGCTCCCGGACGGCAAGACGGCGCTCGTCGTGGGTGACGTGATGGGCAGCGGGATCGACGCCGCCGCCACGATGGGCCGGCTGCGCACCGCGACGACCACACTGGCCTCCCTCGACCTCGATCCGGCGGTCCTCCTGGAACACCTGGACCGGATCACCCAGGGACTGGACCACTCCATCGCCACCTGCGTGTACGCCGTCCACGACCCCCGGCTGGGGAGATGCCGGATCGCCAACGCCGGGCATCTGCCGCCGGTGCGCGTCCGCCCGGGCCGTCCGCCGGAGCTGCTCGACCTGCCCACCGGCGCGCCGCTGGGCGTGGGCGGGGTGCCGTTCTCGACGACCGACGTCGACTTCGCCCCCGGCGAGCAGCTCGTGCTGTACACCGACGGCCTGGTCGAGACCCGCACTCACTCGCTCGACGAACGTCTGGAGGCGCTGCTGGCGCTGCTGGACGATCCCGCACGGCCGCTGGAGGAGGTGTGCGACCTGCTGCTGAGCGCCTTGCACCACCCCGACAACCACGACGACGTGGCGCTGCTCGTGGCGCGTGCGCGGGCCGGGGAGTGAGCGGCGGCGCCCGTCCGGTTCACAGGCTTTTGTTATCGCTTCCTTACCGGGCACCCCGGACAATCACAGTGAGGCGTGGCACTGGTGCCGCCGTCGTGGCCGAGGAGAGTGAGCCGTGATGCAGGAGCCGGACAGGCCCGAAGGGCCGGAAGAGGTCGAACTGCTCTCGGGACCGGTCGACGGGGAACGGGTCCGTGCGGACCCGCGCACGCTGTGGCGACGCCGGTCGGCCCGCGGACGGGCGGTGATCGCGGCGACCACCGTCGCCGTCCTGGCGCTCGGCGGCACCGTCGCGTACGCGGCGGCCTCGGGTGACTCCGGTGGCGGCTCGCCGTCGGCGTCGCCGTCCGCCTCCTCCTCCGAGGGGCCCGGTGGACGGCACGGCCGCGGCGGCCCGTGGTCCGGCCCCGGCGGGGACGCGGCGCACGGCGAGGCGACCGTCGAGGACCCCGCCACCGGCGGCTGGGTCGTCCGCGTCTGGCAGCGGGGCACCGTGACGAAGGCGGCCGACGACCGGGTCACCGTCAAGAGCGAGGACGGCGCCTCGTGGACGTGGACGGTGGGCTCGGACGCGACCGTGTCCGCCGAAGGCGCGTCCGGCTCCTCCGGGGCCGACGCGCTGAAGAAGGGCGACACCGTCTTCGTCGTCGGCTCCCGTTCCGGTGACGACTACACCGCCGACCGCGTCCTGTCCGGCACCTTCGAGCAACACGGCCCGGGCGACCGTCGCGGCGGCGCTCCGGGGCACGGCCCGTGGAACCGCGGGGACGACCGCTCCCCCGGTCCCACGGGCAGCGGAGCGGCTACCTGACCCTGGTGCCGACGACCACGTGGGCGTACAGCTCCTCGTCTTCCACCAGGCGCACCGTCAGGCCGCTGCGGGTGAACGCCTCGGCGGCGGCGGGGGCCTGGCGCTCGCTGGTCTCGACGAGGAGACAGCCGCCGGGGGCGAGCCAGTGCGGCGCCTCGGCGGCGACCCTGCGCAGCACGTCCAGCCCGTCACCGCCGCCGTCGAGGGCGGTGAGCGGCTCGTGGTCCCGGGCCTCCGCCGGCAGCAGGGGCACCTCGCCGCTCGGTACGTAGGGCACGTTCGCCGCCAAGATGTCCACGCGGCCGCGCAGTTGTCCGGGAAGCGCCGCGAACAGGTCGCCGACGTAGGCGTGTCCGCCGTGGTCGGCGATGTTGCGCCGGGCGCAGCTCACCGCCGCCGCGTCGATGTCCGCGGCGTGCAGCTCCACCTGCCCGAGGGACGCGGCGAGGGCGGCGCCGACCGCGCCCGAGCCACAGCACAGGTCGACGACGACGCAGGCGTGCGGCACCGCGGCGAGGGCCTGGTCGACGAGGAACTCGGTGCGGCGACGGGGCACGAAGACGCCCGGCTCGACGGTGATCCGCAGACCGTGGAACTCGGCCCAGCCGACGACGTGTTCGAGGGGCAGGCCCGCCGCCCGGCGGGCCGCCATCGCGTCGGCCTCGTCCGGCGTGCGGGCCGCGGCGAGGATCAACTCCGCCTCGTCCTCCGCGAAGACGCATCCGGCACCACGCAGCACGGCGACCAGGACGTCACGGGACGAAGAGGGGGAGAGCGAGGAGGAAGAAGGGGAAGAAGAGGCGGGAGAGGCAGCAGAACGAGGGGGCATGAAGCCGAGAAGCCTTTCGGAAGCCGAAGGGCGCTCCCACGGTCGCCTACCGGCGGCGATCCACGCTGTCACGGGAGGAGAGCACCCGACCTGACACTGCGGTAATGGGTCTCACCTCCTCGGCCTCGCGCGACTGGGAACCTCCGCAGCCGGACGGCCACCCTACCCCAAAGATCGGCTGCCGTTCCTGGCGCGGAGCCCCTCACCCCGCCAAGTTGTACTATGCAACCAGGCTAGTGAGGGAGGACCGGTGGAAGCAGCCGAGGCCGTGGAGACGATCCAGCGGGAGATGACGAGCTTCGCCCGGCGGGCCCGTGCCTCGGCGGGCCGGCTGCACCCCGAGCTGTCGCTGGTGTCCTACACACTCCTGGGCCACCTGGAGGAGAGCGGCGGCTGCCGGGCCACCGACCTCGCCGCGCACTACGCCCTGGACAAGTCCACGGTCAGCCGCCAGGTCGGCGCCCTGGAGCGCGCCGGCCTGATCGAGCGGCGCCAGGACCCCGAGGACCACCGCGTCCAGGTCCTCGATCTCACCGACGCGGGCCGCCACATCCTCGCCCAGGTCACCGAGAGCCGCCGCACGGCCTTCCGGGAACGGCTGGCGCAGTGGCCGGAGGCGGACCTGGAGCGGTTCGCGGAGTACCTGGTGCGCTACAACGCCTGGCGCGGGCCCGCCGCCGGGAGCGGCCCGCACCCCACGACGGCCCCGTGACCCCCCGGCCGGTCCGCTACGCCACCGGGACCGGCTCCCGTCCCTCCCCCAGCCGCTCCGGCACCCGTGCCGCCAGGAACGCCGTTCGGCGGCGCAGCCGGAAGCCCAGCGACTCGTAGAGGCGGATGGCGTCCGTGTTGCGGGCGCTGGTGTGCAGGAAGGGCGTCTCGCCGCGTTCGCGGATGCCGTGGGCGACGGCCAGGATCAGCCGGGTCGCCAGGCCCTCGCCCCGGAAGGCGGGGTCGGTGCAGACCGCGCTGATCTCGGTCCAGCCCGGCGGGTGCAGACGCT
This sequence comes from Streptomyces sp. NPDC060002, assembly GCF_042737245.1. Lineage (NCBI taxonomy): Bacteria > Bacillati > Actinomycetota > Actinomycetes > Kitasatosporales > Streptomycetaceae > Streptomyces > Streptomyces sp. NPDC060002. Next base: position 74,899 of record NZ_JBHWUW010000007.1, on the reverse strand, counting down.
CGCCGGCCAGTGCGATCAGCGTGCCCTCCCGTCGTATGCCCAGGTAGGTGCCGAGCTCGATGGTCCGGGCCTCGAACGGCCCCGGCTGGGTGCGGGCGATCAGGTCGAGGATCTCGGGTACGTCGGCGGGGCCGAGCCGGACCGCCTCGGGTTCGGGTGCGGCGGCCAGCCCGTCGTCGACGAACTGCACGCCCTCGATCTGGAGGGTGAGCTCCCACCCGGGCGGGAGCTCACCGCGGAAGCCCGGCAGCGGGACCTCCGCGCCGGGACCGGCGAGCGCCGCCAGATCCGCCCAGTCGTCCGCGTCCGGCTCGTCCGGCAGCGCCAGCCAGGGCGACACGTCGACGGGGTAGCGCAGCACCCGGCCCCGACGCTCGGCGAAGTGGGCGTGCGGACCGGTCAGGGAGGCGAGGGCGGGGTTGTCGAGGACGTGCGGGGGCTCCATGGCGCTCATGCGTCCGCTCCGATCTCCAGGACGACCTTGCCCCGGGCGTGGCCGCTCTCGACCTCGCGCAGCGCCTCGCCCGCCCGCTCCAGCGGGAACGTGCGGGTGACATGCGGGTTCAGGTCGCCGCGGACGACCAGGTCCGCCACCGCCCGCAGAACGGTTGTGTCGCGGGCGCGCGCCACCCGGGCTCCGCCGAGCCGCTCGACCTCCTCGGCCGGGGCTCCGGCGGTGATCAGCCGGGAGCGGTCCCGCACCAGGCCGGCCGCCTCGTGCAGCACTTCGCCGCCGACCAGGTCGTAGACGCCGTCGACGCCGTCCGGGGCGGCCAGGCGCACGCCTTCCGCCCAGTCCGGGCCGGACGGCACGTGCACGGCGCCCAGCGACTCGAGGAAGTCCTTCTTGCCCTCGCTCGCGACGCCCACGACCCGCAGTCCACGGGCGCGGGCGATCTGCGCGATGGCGACACCGACTCCGCCGCCCGCTCCGGTGACCAGCAGCGTCGCCCCGGCCGGCAGGTCGAGCTGGTGCACACCGTCGTAGGCGGTCGCGGCGGCCACGGGGAGGGTCGCGGCGTCGGTGAACGACAGCCCGGCGGGCTTGTGCGCGGTGATGCCGGCGGCCAGCAGCGCGTACTCGGCGTAGCCGCCCGCGACCGCGGTCCCGAACACCTCCTCGCCGGGCGCGAACCCGGTGACTCCCTCGCCGGTCTCCTCGACGACGCCGGCCACCTCGTTGCCCAGGACCGAGGGGAACGCGCGCTCACCGCTCTCGCCGGGGCGCCGGTAGCCCGTGCGCTGCTTCCAGTCGACGGGGTTCACCCCCGCGGCGCGCACCGCGACGAGCACCTCGCCGGGCCCTGGCCGGGGGCGGTCCAGGTCGACGAGGGCCTCGGTCTCCGGGCCGCCGTACCGGGTGAAGACGTACGCCTTCGGCATTGCTCCCACTCTCCTTCGCTGGCACCGGACCGCTGGACCGCTGGGCCCGGAACGACACGTGCAAGAGCCGGGGCGCGGCGGCTATTCCCCGCTCGCGGGACTGTTCATACGGGCTTAATGATCGGCGGACGGACCGGGTGCGGAGCACGGCTGACATGCACGTACGGTTGATGGCGTGAACAACCGCCGTCCTCCCGCTGGAACCGCATGAACGTCACCCGAGGCTTCACCGGCCGCCCCCGCGTCCACCATCCGGGGCTGCCCCCCGGCCAGTACGACGCGGGCGACGACTGGCCCGTGCTGTCCGCCGAGGTCACGCCCGATCTCGCGCCCGCGGACTGGACCTTCCGCGTCGACGGACTGGTGGCGGCGCCCCGCACCTGGGACTGGGACGGGGCGCACGCGCTGCCCGGGTCCGCGTACGAGGGTGACATCCACTGTGTGACCAGCTGGTCCAAGTTCGGGGTGCGGTTCGGGGGCGTGTCCCTGGACGCGTTCCTCGCGGCCGTCCGGCCCGACGCGTCCGCGACCCACGCCGTCGCGTACTCGCACACCGGCTACACCACCAGCCTGCCCCTGTCCGACCTGACCGGCGGACAGGCGTGGATCGCCTGGGAGTACGACGGGAAGCCCCTCACGGCCGAGCACGGCGGTCCGGCGCGGCTGCTGGTGCCGCACCTGTACTTCTGGAAGAGCGCCAAGTGGATCGCCGGGCTGCGGCTCCTCGACCACGACGAGCCGGGCTTCTGGGAGCAGAACGGCTACCACGGGCGGGGCAACCCGTGGGAGGAGCAGAGGTACTCCGGTGACTGACACTCCGGTGACCGAGACCTTCACTCCCCCGACCCGGTTCGCGGTGCCCGGCCGGATCGCCGTGAGCAACCGGGCCGCCGCCCTGTGGCAGACGGCGACGCTCACCGAGATCCGTCGCGAGACCCCGCGGGCGGCCACCTTCCGGTTCGCGGTGCCGGCCTGGGCGGGGCATCTGCCCGGCCAGCACCTGATGCTCCGGCTGACCGCCGACGACGGCTACACCGCCCAGCGGCACTACTCGATCGCCTCCGCGCCCGACGACGAGGGGCACGTCGAGCTGACCCTGGACCACGTGGACGGCGGCGAGGTCTCGGGCTGGTTCCACACCGGGGCCGAGCCGAGTGACGAGGTCCAGGTGCGGGGTCCGCTCAGCGGCTTCTTCGCCTGGCCGGGCGACCGGCCCGCGCTGCTGATCGGCGCCGGCTCCGGAGTCGTCCCGCTGATGTCGATGGTCCGCCACCACCGGGCGCGCGGCCTCGACGTGCCGCTGCGGCTGCTGGTGTCCGCGCGCGGCCCCGAAGAGCTGATCTACGCGCGGGAGTACGGCGCCGAGACGACGCCCGTGTTCACGCGGAGCGCGCCGGAGGGCGTGCCCGTGGGGCGGCTCGCGGCGCGTCACCTCGCTGCGCTGCTCGCCGAGGAGCCCGCGGGCGGCTGGGAAGCGTACGTGTGCGGCTCCAACGCGTTCGCCGAGCATGCCTCGCGGCTGCTGGTCCGGGCGGGACAGCCGGTCGACCGCATCCGGATCGAGCGCTTCGGCTGACCCGCCCCGCCGCCCCACCGGGCCGCTCCCTTCCCGCCCGTGCCCGGCGTCCCAGGCTGCCAAGGGGCCGACATGAACGATGCGTGAAACGATGTACTCCGAACGGGGTATGACGCTCATGTGGGCACTCGTACGCGTGACGGCGAGGAGGTCGACATGCGAGGCCGGGTGCGGGGCTGGCGCCGGCGGGACAATCCGCTGCGGCGCCGGTCGGATGTGGTGGAGGCGTGGACGGCGCTGTTCGTCGCCGTGCTCCTGCTGGTCGCCGTGCCGCTGGCCGGGGCGATCGCCGGCCGGTGGGGCCATGCCGACGCCCAGGCGGTCGCGGACCGGCTGCGGGCCGAACGCCATCGCGAGCGGGTCGAGGTCGTCGGCCATGTGCCCGAGACCATGCCCTCGGTGGAGGGCGTCAGGACGCAGATGTTCCGGGTGACCGTGCGGTGGACCCCGCCGGGTGAACACGCCCGGACGGCCACCGCCCGGGTCCCGGCGGGCACGCGCGCGGGTGAGGTGGTGAACGTGTGGTTCGACACGCGGGGCCGCAGCGTCGCACCGCCGCCGAACGACACGCTGGTGTGGCAGCACGCCTTCACCATGGGTACGTGCGCGGCCGGCGGCACCGCCGCCGTGGTGCTGCTCGGGCACGCCGTGATCCGCCGGGTGGCGATGCGGCACCGGCTCGGCGAGTGGGAGCGGGAGTGGGCCCGCACGGAACCCCAGTGGACCCGCCGCAGGCCCGCCTGAAGCTCCCGGCCAGGGTCTGGCGAGGCCTCCCGGTGCACACGTACGGTGTGATCATTCGTATGGGCACTTAACAAAAGGTGGTCCTTCATGCCCCTGTTCGACCTGGCCGACGAGGAGCTCCGCGCCTACCGCAGCGAGTCCACCGAGCCCGAGGACTTCGACGCGTTCTGGTCCAAGACCCTCCAGGAAGCCCGCGAGCACGACCTGGACGCCCGCTTCGAGCCGGTCGACACTGGCCTGACCACGGTGCAGGTGTACGACGTGACCTTCGCCGGGTTCGGCGGGCACCCCGTCAAGGGCTGGCTGACGCTGCCCGCCGGGACCAGGGAACCGCTGCCCCTGGTCGTGGAGTTCGTCGGCTACGGCGGGGGCCGCGGGCTGCCGCACGAGCACCTGCTGTGGGCGTCGACGGGCCGCGCGCACTTCATCATGGACACCCGCGGCCAGGGCAGCGCCTGGGGCGGTGGCGGCGGCACCGCGGACCCGGTGGGCGGCGCGCCCGCGTACCCCGGTTTCATGACGCGGGGCATCGACGCCCCGGAGAACTACTACTACCGCCGGGTGTTCACGGACGCCGTGCGTGCCGTCGAGGCGGCCCGCTCCCACCCGCTGACCGACGCGGCACGGACCGTGGCGGTCGGCGCGAGCCAGGGCGGCGGCATCACGATCGCCGTGGGCGCCCTGGTGCCGGATCTGGCAGGCGTCGCCCCGGACGTGCCGTTCCTGTGCGACTTCCCGCGGGCGGCGATACTGACGGACCGTCACCCGTACCGCGAGATCGGCCTGTTCCTCAAGACGCACCGCGGCCGCTCCCGGGACGTCCTGGGCACCCTGGCGTACTTCGACGGGGTGCACTTCGCGTCCCGGGGCTCGGCCCCCGCGCTGTTCTCGGCGGCCCTGGAGGACCAGACCTGCCCGCCGTCGACCGTGTACGCCGCCTTCAACGCGTGGGCGCACGAGGACAAGAAGATCGAGGTGTACGACTTCAACGACCATGAGGGCGGCGGCCCTTACCAGGAGGCGGCCAAGCTGCGCTGGCTGCGGTCCTACGTCTGAAGGCCGGCGCGTGGACACGCGTGCCGCCGCCGAGCGGTTCACCGGGGTGTGGGAGCGGGCCTGGGCCTCGCACGACGTGGCGGCGCTGCTGGAGCTGTACGCCGAGAGCTGCGTCCACCGGTCGATGCCGTTCCGCGAACCGCACCGGGGGCGGGCCGAGCTGGAGGCCTACCTGCGCTGGTCGTTCGCGGCGGAGCGGGTGACCGACGTCCGGTTCTCGCCCCCGGTCGTGGGCGCGGACGGGGTCGCGGTGGCCGAGTTCCGGGTGCTGTCCGAGGAGGACGGGGCGGCCGGCACGCTGGCCGGCTGTGTCTTCGTCCGGTTCGACGACGCCGGGCTGGCGGTCGAGTCACGGGACTACTGGCACACGGCCGAGGGCCATCGGGAGCCGACGGGGCGGACATTTCTCCTGTGACCCAGGACCTCCTGTTCGGCGGACTTCCCTCCAGTCCGACCAGTCGGTACGTTCGGGATGCCCGGGCCGCGGCGTAGCGGTCCGGGATTCCGCCGGACCACGGAGGCCCCATGTCCGAGCACGTGCCACAGATCCACGGCCACTGCGACCCGCGGTTCGCGGCGGTGCGCGCGGCCTTCGAGGAGAACTTCCGGGGCCGGGGCGAGCTGGGCGCCGCGGTGAGCGTCACGGTCGACGGCGCGCCGGTGGCCGATCTGTGGGGCGGCTGGGCCGACGCGGCACGCACGCGCGCGTGGGAGCGGGACACGCTGGTCAACGTGTGGTCCACGTCGAAGGGTCCGACGGCGCTCTGCGCGCACATCCTCGCCGACCGGGGGCTGCTCGACCTCGACGCTCCGGTGGCCGGGTACTGGCCGGAGTTCGGCGCGGCGGGCAAGGAGCGCGTCCTGGTCCGGCATCTGCTGTCCCACCGCGCGGGCCTGGCCGGGCTGCGCGAGCCGCACTCGCTCGAGCAGCTCTACGACTGGGAGCTCACCACCGCGCGCCTCGCGGCCACGGAGCCCTGGTGGGAGCCGGGTACCCGGTCCGGCTACCACGCCCTCACCTACGGCTTCCTGGTCGGGGAGGTGGTGCGGCGGGTGTCGGGGCTGCTGCCGGGGGCCTTTCTGGAGCGGGAGGTGACCGGGCCGCTGGGCGTCGACTTCACGATCGGGCTGCCGGAGAAGGAGGCCGGGCGGGCGGCCGAACTGGTGCATCCGCCGGCCACCTCCTCCAGCGAACAGGCGGCGATCTTCAGCCAGTTGGCGCCGGCGGCCGTCGCCGCCCTGACCAATCCGATGGCGGGCGCGAGCGAGGCCAACTCGCCGCGATGGCGGGCCGCACAGATCCCGGCGGCGAACGGCCACGGCACCGCGCGGGCGGTGGCCGCGCTCTACGGGATCTTCGCCTGCCGGGGTGCCTACGGCGGGCGTCGCGTCCTCTCCCCCGAGGCGGCCGAGCGGATGCGGGAGGGGCAGGGGGCCTGCCGGGACCTGGTGCTGGGGGCCGGGTTCGCGCACGAGACGGAGATCGGGCTCGGGCTGTGGCTCAGCGGCCCGAACGGATCGTACGGACCGAACCCGCGCGCTTTCGGACACGACGGCTTCGGCGGCTCTTGCGGGCTCGCCGACCCGGAGGCCGGGGTGTCGCTGGGGTACGTGATGAACCGGATGGGGCCGCACATCGCCGACGACCCGCGGAAGGCGGCGTTGGTGGACGCCCTGTACAGCGCGCTCTGAGTGCGGGCCCGGCGTGGGCGCGGCACGGGAGGGGCGCTGGTCGGGGGCGGTCCGGTTTCGGCCGATCGGGCGGCCGGCCCTTCCCTGCTGGTTTAGACCAATGCTAGATCTGGTGGCGCACCGAGTCCGCACGACCACGGCACGTCACTCACAGGAGGCGCGCGGCATGGCCCGCAGCACCACCCCCACCACCCCGCACGTCCACCCGCACCCCGACGACGGGCCGCTGTACCGGCGGATCGCCACGGAGCTGCTCGGCGAGCTGCGCGACGGCACCATCGCGCCCGGCGAACGACTGCCGGCCGAGCGGCGGTTGGCCGGGCACTTCGGCGTCAGCAGGCAGACCGTACGGCAGGCCCTGGAGGTCCTGCGCAGTGACGGGCTGGTCGAGACCGACCGGCGGGGCAGCCACGCCGCCCTGCCGGGCGGGCCGCTCGGCACCCCGTCGTTCCTGGCCTTCCCCGTGGGCGCCCGGCCCGCGGACGATCCCTCGGCGGTGGCCCATGCCGCCGTGAGCTGGGAGGCGCCCCCGCCCGAGCACGCCGAGGCGCTCGGAATCGCCCCGCACCGGCCGACGCTGGTGCACCGCTACGAGTCCGCCCGCGCCGACGGACGCGGTCTGCGTACGGCCGTCACGTCCTTCTCCGCGGTGGCCCTGGCCGAGGTCGAGGAACTGGCCCGCTACCGCGACCGCGCCGACTCGAACGCCTCACCCGAGCTCCGGCGGGCCTACGACTGGATGCGCCGGGCGGGCCTGACCCTGCACCACCGGGACTGCATCACCCACCTCGCCGACGACCCGTCGATGCGGGTCACCCGGCGTGTGCACGACCAGTACGCGCGCCCCCTGGAGATCACCGACCTGGTGGTGGACACCCGGCGGGAGGCCTTGGTCTACGCGTTCACGCTGCCCGCGGCCGGGTGATCCCGTCCGGACCGGCCGGGCGGTCCGTCCGGCGCGCCTCGACCATGCGGACCCGTGGACTTCCGTCGCTCCTCGTCCCGAACTCGGGCAGGGCGCGGAGGTCCACGCGGAACCCGGCGCGCTCCAGCTCGCGCCGCACCTCGCCGAGCCGGAAGGCGCGGTAGTACATCACGAACGGCGGCCGCCACAGGGCGTTGCGCACCCGCATCACGGCGTCGAAGCCGAGGAGCATCCAGAAGGCCGGGGAGGACGGCCCGGGCGGGGCCAGGACAGGGAACGCGAAGCATCCGCCCGGCCGCAGCGCGGTCCGCACCTGGGCGAACAGGCCCGGCAGCTCGCGGGGCAGGAAGTGCCCGAACGCGCCGAAGCTGACGACGAGGTCGAAGGCGGCGGTGAAGGGCAGGGCGCGGGCGTCCGCGCGCACCCAGGACACCCGGGGGCCCGCCGGACGGGTCCGCCGGCGCGCCTGCGCCAGCATGCCGGCGCTGAAGTCGACGCCCGTCACACTCCCCCGGCACGCCGTCGCCAGGACCTCGACGCCCGCCCCCGTGCCGCAGCACAGGTCGAGGCCGTCCTCGTACGGGCCGGACTCCTTCAGGGCCGAGGCGACCGCGTCCAGGACGGCGTCCGGGGTACGGAAGGGGGTGTGGTCGAACTTCGGCGCGAGGAGGTCGTAACCGTGCTCGACGGACGACAGCGCCTGGACGGCGAGTTCGCGCAGGGTGGGGCCTTCGGGACTGAACATCCGCGTCAGCCTACGGCCGTCCGCCGCTTCAGGAGCAGCAGGGCGCGTTCGCACCAGCCCAGGTTCGTCTCCTCGAAGGCGATGCCGGCCATCAACGTCAGATAGGGGCCGATCCGTTCGGCCTCGCTCAGGTACGCGTCCTCGGTGCGCCCGTCGAGGAGGCGGTCGCGCACCCGCAGGTAGCGGTCGAGCTTGGCGCGGGACCAGGTCCTGCGCTCCTCGACCAGCCCGCGGGTCACCTCCGGGTCCACACCGTCCATCGCCTGGATCCTGATGAGGAGTTCGTCGCGGATGGCGGTGGGCCGCCGGGGCGGGGTGGCGGCGAAGGCGTCCAGGTCCGCGCGGCCGGCCTCCGTGAGGGTGAACATCCGCTTGTTGGGCCGGCGTTCCTGCTGCACCACCCGTGCCTCGATCAGGCCGTCCTGCGCGAGGCGCTCCAGTTCGCGGTAGAGCTGCTGCGGGGTCGCGGGCCAGAAGTTGGCGAGGGAGACGTCGAAGACCTTCGACAGTTCGTAGCCCGAGGCCTCGCCTTCCAGAAGCGCGGCCAGGACGGCGTACTTGAGCGACATATGGACACGGTAGCAGGAGGTGACTATTCTCATCTGCACCTATTCAATAACTTTACTATCCACGCTATGAGGTGATCCGATGCGCGCGTTCCGTGAGGCGGTCGAGGCAGGCGATCTCGACGCCGTCGAAGCGCTGCTGGCCGAGGACGTGGTGTTCACCAGTCCGGTCGTGTTCAAGCCGTACCCGGGCAAGGCGATCACCGCGTCGATCCTGCGTGGGGTGACGCGGGTCTTCGAGGACTTCCGCTACGAGCGGGAGCTCGACGGGGCCGACGGGCGTGACCACGCGCTGGTGTTCAGGGCCCGGGTGGGCGAGCGGGAGCTGACCGGCTGCGACTTCATCCACCTGAACGAGGAGGGGCTCATCGACGAACTCACCGTCATGGTCCGCCCGTTGTCGGGCGCCCAGGCTCTCGCGGCGGCGATGGGGGCGCAGTTCGACCAGATCCTGAAGGAGGCGGAGGCCCGGTCGGCCTCCGCCTCCTGACATCAGGCCACGGTGAGCGTGAGGGCTCCCGCGTAGGTCGCCCCCGGCGTGAGGGCCGTCGGCGCCCCGTCGACGGCCAGGGCCACCGTCCTGCCGCGCGGCGCCCGCACGGCCTTTGTCGGCGGCCGGGGTCAGCGAGGTCCGCCGGCCCGGCTGCGCCGCCACTTCAACGACGAGCTGCGTCAACGGCGCGGAGATCACCGTCGACGGCGGGTGCGCGACGCACGGCGCGGTGATGGCGATCACGAACGCGCTGGACGCGCCGGAGGCCGGCCGCTGAGGCGCATGCCCGCGTGCCGGCCACCGTGCCGTGCGGCCGGGCTCCCGGCCCCGGCCGGACCTCAGTCCCTGAGGTCTTCCAGGGTCGTCCTGGTGTCCGTCTTCAGGTAGCCCGTGACCTCTTCGAGCGTCGGCGGATCCGTGTCGTCGTCGTACGAGGAGTAGTAGGCGCTGTAACTCATCGTGTACGTCACCCAGCCGTCCCGGACGGCGAGCGTCGCGTAGAGGGATCCGCTCGACGAGCCGGACGTGGTGTCGTCGCTGACGAGATAGGCCTCGTCGCCTATGCCCGTGACGGCTTCCACGTCGTAACCCGAGTGACTGTCGGCGTAGTTCTTCCAGCCCGCGGTGAACTCCGGTCCGGGGTCGGTCTTCTTGTGCAGGTCCACCTGCGAGTACAGGTAGGCGTCCGCGTAACTGGACGTGGTCTTCTTCAGGCTGATGCTGCACAGGCCCTCGTCGAGGGCGTCGTCCTTGAGGCTGTTGTGCGTCGGGGAGCTGTCGTCGTCCGGATACTCCTCCTTGAAGGACGAGTAGTCCGTGGAGTTGCACAGGTTCGACGGCGCCGAGTAGCCGCGCAGGTCCGGATCGGCTTCGGCGCCGATCAGGAAGACGCCGGCCGCCCAGCCGGCGGACGCCAGCACCGCGCCGACGGCGGCCCACAGGACGGCCTTCCCCGCGCCCCCGCCGCCGCTCGCCGGCGGCGGGCCGACCACGGGGTACGGACCCTGCTGGAGGTACGGGTTGACCGGCTGGGGCTGAGTGGGCTGCCCGACCAGGGTCGGCTGGGCATGGACGCTCGGCTGTCCGGCCTGGGCCGCGGGCGCCGCCGGCGGGAAACCCAATGGCCCGCCCGGGGCCGGCGACTGCGGATTCGGATAGGGGTACGCGCTCGGCTGGGCCGGCGCGTCGGACGGCTGCTCCGGCTGCTGCGGGGGCTGAGGCGGCGTGGACATGACGTAAAGATAATGCCGAAATAGCGGTCAAGTCCCTGGCCGTCACGGATCGTTACCCTCTGGGGATATCTGCGACAGAACCCGGAAGACGCCGGAACTCCAGCCCGGCCTCTCCTGTGTGCGCCGTCGGTCCAGGTGGCGGCCGCGATCACGGCGAGGGAGCCGGGGAAGAGCGCGGCGGCGCCGACGCCCGCCAGGGCCTGACCGATCCAGAGCATGCCGATGCTCTGCGCGGTGGCGTTGAGGAGTTCACCGAGCGCGAGATCCAGTCCGCCGAGCACCAGCAGGCGTTTCATGGGCGTGTTGACCCCATCGGGACCGACCGGCGTGCTACAGTGCCGGAAGCACTTGTGTACGCCCCGCTTGCGGGCGCCGGTGCCAGTTCCCTTCAGTTCGCCGCATCACCCGTCGTTTCCGACCGGTACAGCGGCTTTCCCGCACCACCTCACCGACGGCTCTGTTCTGCCGTGGCCGAGGTGCTGTTCCCGCCACCCGAGGCGCGCCGTGCGCCCTCCCTTCGTGGCTGCTCCCCCCATCTCCGCACGCCTCATGCCCTCCGTCCTCGAAAGGACCGGCCACCATGACCACCACTCTCGAACACCCCCCCGTACAGCAGCAGCCGGCCCGGGTCGCCGCCGGTGTCCTCGACATCGACGCGAGCGGGAAGGGGCAGTTGCGCCCCGCGGACTGCCTGCCCACATCCGCCGACCTCCAGGTCCCGGCCGCGCTGATCCGCCGTCACGGCCTGCGCAAGGGGGACCTCGTGGAAGGGGTCCGCGGTACCCAGCGCGCCCTGACCGAGGTCGCCCGCGTCAACGGCCGTGCGCCCGGGGAGCTCCGCGCTCGCCGCCACTTCCGCGACCTCACGCCCGTCCACCCGCACGAGCGGCTCCGCCTCGAACACCCGGCGGCCGGCCTCGCCGGACGGGTCACGGATCTCGTCGCGCCGATCGGCAAGGGCCAGCGCGGACTGATCGTCGCCCCGCCGAAGACGGGCAAGACCGTGCTGCTCCAGCAGATCGCCGCCGCCGTCGCCGGCAACCATCCCGGAGCGCGGCTGATGGTCGTCCTGCTCGACGAGCGGCCCGAGGAGGTCACCGACATGCGGCGCTCCGTGCGCGGCGAGGTGTACGCCTCGACGTTCGACCGGGCGCCCAGGCAGCACATCGCGCTGGCCGAGCTCGTCATCGAGCGGGCCAAGCGGCTCGTCGAGGCGGGCGAGGACGTCGTGATCCTCCTCGACTCACTGACCCGGCTGTGCCGGGCCCACAACAACGCGGCGGCCGCCGGTGGCCGCACCCTCAGCGGCGGTGTCGACGCGACCGCGCTGATCGGCCCGAAGCGGTTCTTCGGCGCCGCGCGGGCGGCCGAGGAGGGCGGCTCACTCACCGTCCTCGCCACCGCCCTGGTCGAAACGGGCTCCCGCGCCGACGACTTCTACTTCGAGGAGCTGAAGAGCACCGGCAACATGGAGCTCCGCCTCGACCGCGAACCGGCCTCCCGGCGGGTCTTCCCGGCCGTCGACATCAACGGCTCCGGCACCCGGCGTGAGGAACTCCTCTACTCCCCGGGCGAGTTGACCGCCGTACGCGGTCTGCGCCGGGCCCTGCGGACCCGGGACGGCCAGGCCAATCTGGAGACGCTCCTGGAGCGGATGCGCGAGACCCCGGACAACACGGCCTTTCTGCGCCGCATCCAGCCGACCCTGCCCGCCGCGTAGGACGCAACGTGCGGCATCCGGGTGCACGCACGCCCGTGTCCGGCACGGGAGGCGCGGGGAACGCCGGGTTCATTCCTACGTTGATCGTATGACGATCGGATTCTCTTCTCGGGCCGCTGCGACAGCCTGCGCGTTCTGTGTGGCGGGCGTCCTCGCCCTCGGCCCCGCCGCGGCCGCCGCCCCGGCCGCCCCGGCCGGCGCGGACCCCGGAACGCCCGGTGGACCAGGTGGACCGGGTGGCCCTCAGGTGACCGCGCCCCGGCCGTCCGTGCTCTACCGCTCCGGGACGCAGGTCAGACCCCACCGCGGCGCCCCCGAGGTCCCCGACGTCTCGGCGCTGTCCTGGCTGGTCTCCGACGCGCGGACGGGTGAGGTGCTCGCCGCGTCGAACGCCCACCGCAGACTGCCCCCGGCCAGCACCCTCAAGACCCTGTTCGCCCTCACGGTGCTGCCGGCCCTGCCCGGCGAGATCCGGCACCGGGTGAGCGAGGAGGAGCTCATGGGCATCGGGCCCGGCAGCAGCCTCGTCGGGGTCGCCGAGGGGCACACGTACCGGGTCGCCGACCTGTGGCGCGGAGTGTTCCTCAACTCCGGCAACGACGCCGTGCACGTACTGGCGGCCCTCAACGGCGGCTGGCACGCCACGGCCACCCGGATGCAGGCCAAGGCGCGCTCCCTGGGCGCCCTGGACACCCATGTGATGTCGCCCGACGGATACGACGCTCCGGGCCAGGTGTCCTCGGCGTACGACCTGGCGGTGTTCGGGCGGGCGGGGCTGCGCAACGCGGACTTCGCGCGGTACTGCGGCACCGCGGAGGCGAGCTTCCCCGGGGACGACGACTGGTCGTACGGGATCGCCAACACCAACCGGCTGCTGACCGGGGCGGACGGTGTCGAGCCGTACCCAGGGCTGATCGGGATCAAGAACGGCTACACCAGCAACGCCGGCAACACCCTGGTCGCCGCCGCCCGTCAGGGCGGACGCACCCTCGTCGTGACGGTGATGAACCCTCAGGCGGGCGGCGGGTTCGAGGTCTACGAAGAGGCGCGCGAGCTGCTGGACTGGGGGTTCGCGGCCGCCGGGCGGGTCGATCCGGTGGGCTCGCTGGACGCGCTGCGGGTCCGTCCGTGGCCGTTTCCCGGCCCCGGGCCGAAGCCGGAGTCCGCTCCGGAGTCCACGCCGGAGCCCGCACCGAAGTCCACGCCGGTGCCCCGCACGACCCCGGTCCCCGTCGCCGTCGCCGTCGACGCCGGCAACGCTCCCGGCTGGTCGGAGGCGGCGTTGATCGCGGGCGCCGCCGCGCTGGGCGGGGCCGCCGTGGCGCTCGTGCTGCGGCTCATCGGCCGTCGTCCCGCGGGGAGATGACCGACGGGCAGCCACACCAGCAGGCCGAGCGTGATCCAGGTGTAGGCGTTGCTGCCGAGGAAGCCGTCGACGCCTGACGCGTCGTCGAACCACAGCCACACCACGCTGGTGCACAGCACCGCGTACAGGGCGCCCGCGACGCGTGGGCGCCCCGCGCGGATCAGCACCGCGAAGGACGGCAGCAGCCACACCAGGTGGTGCACCCACGTCACGGGGCTGACCAGGCAGGCGGTGAGGCCGGTGAGGGCGAAGGCCGCCTGCCAGTCCCCCGCCGCGACCGCCCGCCGGGCCCGCCCCGCCCACCAGCCCAGCACCGCCAGGACCAGCACCGCCCAGACCGCCCGGCTCTCCACGCCCAGCCGCGCCAGGACGCCCTGGAGCGACTGGTTGGAGACGTAGTCGAGCCGGCCCACCCGGGTCGTGTCCCACAGGGCGCGCGTCCAGTAGAAGCGCGAGGCGTCCGGGGCGACCAGGGCCGCGAGCGCGGTGGCGGCCACCGCCACGGCCGTGGCCACCGCGGCCGCCCGCCACCTGCGGGCGACCAGCAGCAGGCCGATGAACAGCGCGGGCGTGAGCTTGACGGCCCCCGCCAGGCCGATGCCGACCCCGGCCCAGCGGGTCCGCCCGGACGCCGGCGGCCCGGCGTCGACGAGCACCAGGGCCAGCAGCAGCAGGTTGACCTGGCCGAAACTGAAGGTGTCGCGCAGCGGTTCGAACAGCGCGAGAGCGCATGCGGCGAGGCCGGCTCCGTACCAGCCGTACCGCCGCCACCGGGGTCCGACGCACATCCGCACGGCGAACGCCAGCGCCGCCAGGTTGAGCAGCAGGGCGGCCACGATCGCGGCGCGCAGCCCGACCAGTGCCATCGGCAGCATCACGACGGCCGCGAACGGCGGGTAGGTGAAGCCGTACGGTGTGCCCGGCACCCGGTAGTCGTAGACGCGGCCGCCGTCGTGGATCCAGCTGTTGACGGTGCCGTGGTAGACGCGCAGGTCGAACCAGTCGCGCAGCAGCGGCACCGTCGCGGTGAAGACGGTGACGGCGGCGGCGAGCGCGAGGAGCAGCAGGAGGCGGCCGCGGTCGGTGCGGGGTGCCCTCACACCCCGGATCGCGCCGGGCCTCACGCCGTACGTCCCAGGGCGCCAGGCGCCCGGTCCGCGAGGTGGGCCTGCCACAGGACGACCACGGCGAGCGCGCCGCCGGAGACGGCCAGGACCAGACGGCCCGTGTCGGCGGGGTCCCCGTCGGGCAGGACGGCGAGGGCGAGCACGCCCGCCACGGCCGCCGTCCGGTGGCGTGTCAGGGTGTCGGGGGCCGCCGCGGCGATGAGGAACAGACCCCACAGCGCGTACCAGGGGCGGATCGCCGGGCCGAACGCGGCCACCGTGGCGAGGCTCAGACCGAGCGCGTACACCGGGCGCGGGCGCAGCCGCCACCATATGACGACGAGGGCTACGGCGGTGACCACGAGGCCCAGGACGTGCCAGACGGGCACCGCCAGGGGCGCGAGGTCACTGCCCAGGCCCTCCAGGAGAGCGCGGGTGGCACGGCCCAGCAGGCTGGTGAGTGCCCAGTTGTGCGCGGAGACGGGCGTGTCCAGGGCGGCTATCCAGCCGTAGCCGGTGCCCGCGACGGCGGTCGCCACGACCGTGGTGGCGGCCGTCGCGGCCCCCGTGCTCAGCAGGGTCGGGACCGGGCGCCGGCCCGCGCGCAGTGACAGGACCACGATGGCGACGAGTCCCAGCGCGGCGGGCGCCTTGACCAGGGCGGCCAGGGTGACCAGGACGGCCCCGAGCACCGGGCGCCGGCCGAGCGCGGCCACCAGCCCGGCGCCGAGCAGGCCCAGCATGATCGCGTCGTTGTGGGCGCCGGCCACCAGATGCAGCAGTACCAGGGGGTTCAGTGCGCCGAGCCAGAGCGCGGCCGCCGGGTCGGCCCCGCTGTGCCGGGCGAGGCGGGGCAGGGCGGCCGTCATCAGCGCCACCCCCGCCAGCGCGACGCACCGCATGCCGAGCAGCCCGGCGGAGAGGGCGCCCCGGGTCAGTGCGGACAGGGCGGCGGCTACGGCGAGGAAGACCGGGCCGTACGGGGCTCCGGTGTTCCGCCACAGCGGGGCGACCTCTTCGGCGAGCGGACCGCCGAGCCGGGCCGGACCGTGCGCGTACACGTCGAGGTGCGCGTCCACCATGGCGCCCTGGGCCAGATAGCTGTACACGTCCCGGCTGAACAGCGGCGGCGCGATCAGCAGCGGCGCCGCCCAGACGACGAGGACCAGGACGAGGGCGCGGGGGGTCGGTGGATCCGCGCCGCGCACCAGGGTGCCCAGCAGGACCCAGGCCGCGGTCAGCAGCACCAGCCCGAAGTACACGCCGACCAGGCCGAGCACGGCGTGCACCGAGGACGGGGCCAGGAGCTCCCGTGCGGGCAGCGCGCCGGCCGTCTCGCCGCCGAGCGCGAGACAGGCCGTGCCGGCCAGACCCAGAACCTGGCAGCGACGGAGATCGACGGGGAAAGCCTTGGCCAACACTCCGTCATGGTCTCCACCCCGGGTGACGGCAGAGCGACATCGTGCCTTCCCGGCGGCGGCCTGCGCGTGACCGACGTGTGAGGTGAGGGCCGTGGCGCCGGGCTCCGCGGGCCCGGGTGGTCCCCCGGGTCGAGCCGCGGGCCGAGCCCCGGGCGTCAGAACACCGACAGGCCGGTCAGGGTCGTGAAGCGGTCCAGGGCGGCCACTCCCGCCACCGAGTTGCCCCGTTCGTCCAGACCCGGGCTCCACACGCACAGCGTGCAGCGGCCCGGTACGACGGCGATGATGCCGCCGCCCACGCCGCTCTTGCCCGGCAGGCCGACCCGGTACGCGAAGTCGCCGGCCGCGTCGTAGGTGCCGCAGGTCAGCATCACCGCGTTGACCTGCTTGGCCTGGCTGCCGGTGAGCAGCCGGGTGCCGTCGGCGCGGACGCCGTGCCGGGCGAGGAAGCCGGTGGCCAGGGCGAGGTCGGCGCAGGAGGCGGTGAGGGAGCACTGCCGGAAGTACTGGTCGAGGAGGACCGGCACCGGGTTGTCGATGTTGCCGTAGGACGCCATGAAGTGGGCGAGGGCGGCGTTGCGGTCGCCGTGCGCGGCCTCGGAGGCGGCGATCTCCTCGTCGAAGCCGAGCGTGGCGTTGCCGCTCTCCGCACGCAGGAAGCCGAGGAGTTCGCTCGCCGCGTCCCCCGTACGGGTCTGGAGCCGATCGGTGACGACCAGCGCGCCCGCGTTGATGAAGGGGTTGCGCGGGATGCCGTTCTCGTACTCCAGCTGGACCAGGGAGTTGAAGGGGTTGCCCGAGGGTTCGCGGCCCACGTGCTCCCAGAGTTCGTCGCCCTCGCGGGCCAGGTCCAGGGCGAGGGTGAAGACCTTGGTGAGGGACTGCGTGGAGAACGGCACCCGCCAGTCCCCCACGCCGTACACCGTGCCGTCCGGCTCAGCGACGGCCATGCCGAACCGGCGCGGGTCGCAGGCGGCGAGCGCCGGGATGTAGTCGGCGGGGCGGCCCCGGCCCGGGGTGCGTTCCATCTCCTCGGCGATGCGGTCCAGGACCGGCTGGAAGGCACGGGACGACGTCGTTGTCATGATCACTATTGTGCCTCCGTACCGGTCCTGGCGCGTCGTCGCAGGTGACGGATGTCAGACGAGGGGTGTTCCGCTGCCCGCCAGGACCTCGGGGCGCAGCAGGGCGGCGAGCCGCTCGGCGGGCAGCAGACCCTTCTCCAGTACGAGTTCGGCTACGCCGCGACCGGTGACGAGGGCCTCCTTGGCGATGTCGGTGGCCGCCGTGTAGCCGATGTGCGGGTTGAGGGCGGTGACCAGGCCGATGGAGTTCTCGACGCTCGCGCGCAGCACCTCGGTGTTGGCGGTGATGCCGTCCACGCAGCGCTCGGCGAGGGTGAGGCAGGCGGCGCGCAGATGGGTGATGGACTCCGACAGGGAGTGCAGGATGATCGGCTCGAAGGCGTTGAGCTGGAGCTGTCCGGCCTCGGCGGCCATCGTGATGGTGACGTCGTTGCCGATCACCTCGAAGGCGACCTGGTTGACGACCTCGGGGATCACCGGGTTGACCTTGCCCGGCATGATGGACGAACCGGCCTGCACGGGCGGCAGGTTGATCTCGCCGAGGCCGGCGCGCGGCCCGGAGGACAGCAGCCGCAGATCGTTGCAGCTCTTGGAGAGCTTGACGGCGACGCGCTTGAGCACGCCGGACATCTGGACGAACGCGCCGCAGTCCTGGGTGGCTTCGACCAGGTTGGCCGCGGTGACCAGCGGCAGCCCGGTGATCTCGGCGAGGTGGCGGCGGGCGGCCTCGGCGTATCCGGCAGGGGCGTTGAGGCCGGTCCCGATGGCCGTGGCCCCCAGGTTGATCTCATGGATCAACTGGACGGCCTCGTCAAGACGGTTGCGGTCCTCGTCAATCATGACGGCATAGGCCGAGAACTCTTGACCGAGCGTCATCGGCACCGCGTCCTGCAACTGTGTACGGCCCATCTTGAGCACGTCACGGAACTCGACGGCCTTACGGGCGAACGCGTCCTGGAGTACGGACATCGCCTTGAGCAGTCCACGCACCGCGAAGACCGTCGCTATCTTGACGGCGGTCGGGTAGACGTCGTTGGTCGACTGCCCGAGGTTGACGTCCTCGTTGGGATGCAGGTACCGGTACTGCCCCTTCGCGTGCCCCAGCAGCTCCAGCGCCCGGTTGGCGACGACCTCGTTGGCGTTCATGTTGGTCGAGGTGCCCGCGCCGCCCTGGACGACGTCGACGACGAACTGGTCGTGCAGCTTGCCCGCGCGGATCTCACGGCAGGCGGCGACGATGGCGGCCGTCTTGTCAGGCGCGAGCAGGCCGAGCTCCTCGTTGGCGAGGGCGGCGGCCTCCTTGACGGCGGCGAGGGCGTCGATGAGATGCGGGTAGGCGGAGATCGTCGTCCCGGTGATGGGGAAGTTCTCCGTGGCGCGCAGGGTGTGGACGCCCCAGTACGCGTCGGCCGGGACGTCCCGGTCTCCGAGCAGGTCGTGTTCGCTGCGGGTGACGGCGGCGGTCATGAGGGTGCGGCCTCTTTCCGAGGGTGAGGGTGCGGGTGCGGGTGATCGGCGGGCGGCGCGGGAGTGGGGTGGCGCCGGCTCGGGCGGTACGGGGTGACGACCGCCCGAGCCGGTCGGGCACCGGTCCGGTGGTGACCGGACCGGCGATGAGGGGGCCGGGCGCAGGGGCCGGGCACGGGGGCCGGGCACGGGGGCCTGGTCGGAGTGCGGGACCTGGGGCGGGGCCTGGTCGGAGTGCAGGACCGGGGGCGGGACCTGGTCGGAGTGCGGGACCTGGGGCGGGGCCTGGTCGGAGTGCGGGACCGCGCGGGCGGGGATCCGGCGGTGCGCCGGTGACCACCGCGCACACCCGGTGGTCACCGGAGTCCGTCAGGCGCAGGCGCGCACGGTGACCGGGTCCAGCGCGCGGACCGGGCGGACGCGGCCGACCGGTTCGCCGCCGCCGAGGAGGGGCTCTCCCGCGAACTCGGTGAGGAGGGCGGGGTCCACGCCGGCTCGGACGAGGGCGGCCGCGGTGACCGGGACGCGGGCGCGGTTCGCGCCGTCGGAGATCTTGACGGCGACGGCCCTGCCGTCCGGGAGCGCGGCGACCTCGACGCCCTCGAAGCCGTCCTTCGCCAGCAGGCCGGGGACGGCGCGCATCAGCGCGGCGACGTCCCGGCCGGAGCCGGAGGCCATCTCGGCGTGCTCGCGCATCGCGTCGGCCACCCGCGCCTCGGGGGTGCCGGGCGCCGAGGTGGTGACACGGGCGGCGGCCCGGGCGAGGCCGTGCAGGGAGACCGAGAACAGGGGGGCGCCGCACCCGTCGACGGTGACCGTCGCGATCCGCTGTCCGGTGAGGTCCTCGACGATCTCGGCGATCGCCTGCTGGAGCGGGTGCTTCGGGTCGAGGTAGTCGTCCAGGGACCAGCCGTTGAGCCTGCACGTGTACAGCATGGCCGCGTGCTTGCCGGAGCAGTTCTGGGCCGGCCGGGAGGGCTCGCGGCCCTCCCGTATCCACGCGTCGCGGACCGCCGGGTCGTACGGCAGGTCCGTGACGTTGCGCAGGGCGTCCTCCGGGACGCCCGCCAGTTCGAGGATCCGCCGGGTACCGGCGAGGTGGCGTTCCTCGCCGGAGTGGCTGGCGGCGGCGAGTGAGAGCAGCTCGCCGTCGAGGGGCAGCCCGGCCCGGACCATGGCGACGGCCTGGACGGGCTTGAGCGCCGAGCGCGGGTAGAAGGCGGCCTCGATGTCACCGAGCTGGAGCTCGAGCTCACCGCCCGCGCCGAGGACGACGACGGAGCCGTAGTGGATGCCCTCGGTCACCCCGCCGCGGACGAGGTGGGCTACGGGTGTGTGGAGGGGTTCGCGGATCGCGGGGGCGTCGGCGAGGGAACTGCTGTACATCACTGCCTGCATCACTGGTGGGTGGTCGGCGGCCGGCGACGGGGTCACGCGTCCGCCTTGGACGAGGTGCGGGCGAGGTTGCGGCGGACGGCGTACCACCCGGCGACCAGCGCCGCGACGATCAGCGGCAGGCACAGCACGGTGGTGCGTCCGGCGCCGCCGTCGGCGTACATCAGGACCAGGACCGACGCCAGGAAGAACAGCGTCACGAGTTCGGTCCAGGGCGAGCCCGGCAGCCGGTAGCTCGGCCGGGTCAGCTCGCCCTTCTGGGTCTTCTGCCAGAAGAGCAGGTGACAGATCATGATCATGCCCCAGGTGGAGAGGATGCCGATCGCCGCGAAGTTCAGCACGATCTCGAAGGCGTCCGCCGGGACCACGAAGTTGAGGCCGACGCCCAGCACACAGATACCGCTGGTGAGCAGGATGCCGCCGTACGGGACCTGGCTGCGGCTCATCACGCCGGTGAACTTCGGCGCGGAGCCGGACATCGCCATGGAGCGCAGGATGCGGCCGGTGGAGTACAGGCCGGAGTTGAGCGAGGACATGGCCGCGGTGAGGACGACAAGGTTCATCACCCCGCCCGCCGCGGGGATGCCGATGTTGGCGAGGACCGTCACGAAGGGGCTCTCGCCGGACGTGTACTTGTTCCACGGCAGCAGCATCGACAGCAGGACCACCGAGCCGACGTAGAACACACCCACGCGCCACATGATGGAGTTGATCGCCTTCGGCATGATCTTCTCGGGGTTCTCGGTCTCACCGGCGGCGACGCCGACCAGCTCGACGGAGGCGTAGGCGAAGACGACGCCCTGGATGATCAGCAGCATGGGCAGCAGGCCGCTCGGGAACACACCGCCGTTGTCGGCGATGAGGGACGGGCCGGGGGTGGCGCCGTCCACCGGGTGCTGGGTGACCAGCAGATAGATGCCGATACACATGAAGATGACCAGCGCGCTGACCTTGACGATGGCGAACCAGAACTCCAGTTCGCCGAAGATCTTCACCGAGATCAGGTTCACGGTGAGGACCACGGCCAGGGCGATGAGCGCGATCACCCACTGGGGTATGTCGGAGAACATGCCCCAGTAGTGGGTGTAGGTGGCCACCGCGGTGATGTCGGCGATGCCCGTGGTGGCCCAGTTCAGGAAGTACATCCAGCCGGCCGTGTACGCGCCCCTCTCGCCCATGAACTCGCGGGCGTAGGACACGAAGGCACCGGAGGACGGCCGGTACAGGACGAGCTCACCGAGGGCGCGCACCACGAGGAAGGCGAAGATTCCGCAGACCGCGTAGGCGATGAAGAGGGACGGGCCGGCGTCGGCGAGGCGGCCGCCGGCACCGAGGAAGAGCCCGGTGCCGATGGCGCCGCCGATGGCGATCATGTTGACGTGGCGGGACTTCAGGGACTTGCTGTAGCCCTCGTCTCCGGCGTCGACGTGACGGGTCGAGGGGCGCGTCTCGTCTTTGAGGTGCTGGTCGCTCACGCCGCGGGTCCGCCTTCCAGGGGAGTGTCCGTGCGCGGGGCGCGCACGATGTCGGTGAGGGTCGTCTCGACGCGGTCGAGGTGGTGACTCATGGCCTCCACCGCGTCGGGCTCGGAACCGTCGATCAGCGCCTCGACGATCGCCCGGTGCTCGCGGTTGGACTGCTCGCGCCGTCCGCCCAGCTCGTTGAGGAAGGCCGACTGACGCGCCAGTGCGTCCCGGATCTCCTCGATGACCCGGCGGAACACCGGGTTCTGGGCGGCCTCGGCGACGGCCAGGTGGAAGAGGGTGTCCATCGCGACCCACGCGGTGGTGTCCGTCTCCCGCTCCATGCGGTCGAGCAGATGGGCCAGGTGGTCCAGGTTCTCCGGGGTGCGGCGCAGCGCCGCGTACCCGGCGACCGGGACCTCGACGTGCCGGCGCACCTCGAGCAGGTCGCTGGCCGCGTAGTCGCCGAAGGTGGGGTCCTCCACGGTGTTCGCGATCACAAAGGTGCCTTTGCCCGTCTTGGCGACGGTCAGGCCCATCGTCTGGAGGGCGCGCAGGGCTTCCCGCAGGACGGGCCGGGACACCTCGAGGGTGCGGCAGAGCTCCGCCTCGGAAGGGAGCTTGTCGCCGATGGCGTACCGGCCGCGCTCGATGGCGCCGCGGAGGTGGGTGAGGACCGCTTCCATCGCACTGATGCGCCGCGGTCCCGCTCCACCTGTCTGGCTGTCTGACAGGTTCACGGAAGCGATACTCCGGGTGCGCTGCCGCCGCTGTCAAGACGCGCCTTGAAACAAAAAATTCAGGGGGCGGGGAGGCTGAAAGGCACCTTCCCGCCCCCTGAGGGGCCACGAGGGAATTCCCCGACCGGCCGCCGACCGGCTGTCGACCGGCTGCCGGGCCGGTCAGCTGTCGAGGACTCCGCCGGCCAGCAGCCCGAACAGCGCCACTCCGACGACGAGCCGGTAGATGACGAACGCGTTGAAGGAGTGCTTGGCGACGAACTTGAGCAGCCAGGCGATCGACGCGTAGGCGACCCCGAAGGACACCGCCGTGCCGACGGCCAGGGGCGCCGCGTCGGCACCCGTGCCCAGGGCGTCCTTCAGCTCGTAGATGCCGGCGCCGGTCAGGGCGGGGATGCCGAGGAAGAACGACAGCCGGGTGGCGGCCACCCGGTCCAGGTCGAGCATGAGCGCGGTGGACATGGTGGCGCCGGAGCGGGAGAAGCCGGGGAAGAGCAGCGCGAGGATCTGGGAGCTGCCGACCAGCATCGCGTCCTTGAACGAGGTGTCGTCCTCGCCGCGCTTGTGGCGGCCCATCTGGTCGGCCGCCCACATCACGCCGCTGCCGACGATCAGCGAGCCCGCGACCACCCACAGCGAGGCC
This sequence comes from Streptomyces sp. NPDC060002, assembly GCF_042737245.1. NCBI lineage: Bacteria > Bacillati > Actinomycetota > Actinomycetes > Kitasatosporales > Streptomycetaceae > Streptomyces > Streptomyces sp. NPDC060002. The sequence continues at coordinate 52,081 of NZ_JBHWUW010000007.1, read as the reverse complement.
AGCGGCCCCTCGATGAGCGGCTTGGCGGCGAGGCCCACGACGACGATCGGGATCGTCGCGTAGATCACCCACCAGGCGAACTTGTAGTCGTGGTGGTGACGCTCCTCACGGTCGCGCAGCCCGCGGAACCAGGCCGAGACGATCCGCACGATGTCCTTGCGGAAGTACACGAGCACGGCGGCGATCGCCCCGACCTGGATGACGGCCGAGAACCCGACGACGGCGTCGTCGTCGACCGGGATGCCCATCAGGCCCTCGGTGATCTTCAGATGGCCCGTGGAGGAGACGGGGAGGAACTCGGTCACTCCCTCGACGGCTCCGAGGACGACGGCTTGGCCGACGGAGATGGCACTCATGGAATCCAGTTCTGAGGAGACGAATCGGTCGACAGCGTTGTAGACGCTCCGGTGTCGTACACAGTCCTACCAGGCGCGGATCCGGCCGGACCGCCTACGACCACGCCCACTGGCCTGTCGCGACGCCGGCGAACGCGGCCCCGAGACCCACCACCACGCTCGCGACGGCGTTGGCGGCGGCGTACAGACCCGCGCCGGTCTCGGTCAGCCGCAGTGTCTCGTACGAGAACGTCGAGTACGTCGTCAGCGCTCCACAGAAACCCGTCCCCAGGAACAACCGCAGGTCGGGACCGACGGCAGCGGCGCCGGTCAGGGTGCCGAGGATCAGGCAGCCGCCGATGTTGACGACGAAGGTGCCCCAGGGGAAGAGCGAGTCGCGCCGGGCCTGCACCGCGCGGTCGGTCAGGTAGCGGAGCGGGGCGCCGATCATGCCGCCGACGACGACCACCAGCCAGTTCACAACGACTTCTTACCCTTCATGCCCGAATCGCCCCGGTTCTCGGCCCAGCTCTCGGCCCGGTTCCCGCCCCGCTTCCCGCCTCGGCCGACATACCGGATGACCTCGCAGGGATCGAGGGTCACCATGCCCTCCGTGACCAGCTCGTCGAGCTCGGGCAGGAAGGCCCGCACCCGCTCCTCGGTGTCCACGACGACGATCGCGACCGGCAGGTCCTCGCTGAGCGAGAGCAGCCTGGAGGTGTGGATCAGCGAGGAGGCGCCGAAGCCCTCGATGCCGCGGAAGACGCTGGCGCCCGCGAGACCGGCCGTGTGGGCGCGGTGCACGATCTCCGTGTACAGGGGCTTGCGGTGCCAGGTGTCGTTCTCGCCGACGAACACGGTCAGCCGCAGGGCCCTGCCGGTCAGTCTCGTCATCGCTGCCTCCACCGGAGAACGTGGCGGGTCGCCGTGGCCGCCAGCCGGACCACGAGGAGCGCCGCGCACAGGGTCGCGGCGAGATAGACCAGGGCCGTGCCGGGACGGCCCTGGCCGAACAGCGTCCGGACGTCGACGGCGTACGTCGAGAAGGTGGTGAACCCGCCCAGCACACCGGTGCCGAAGAACGGCCGCACCAGCCGGTGGGTGGTCACCGCCTCGGTGACCACCACCAGGAAGACACCGATCACCGCGCAGCCGACGACGTTCACCCAGAAGGTCGTCCAGGGGAACCCGCCGGTCTGTGTGGGCCACCAGAGGGAAGCCGCGTAGCGGGCGGCGGCCCCGATACCGCCACCGACGGCCACCACGGCGACCACCGGGAGCTGACCCGCCCCGGTGGCCCTGCGTGCTGCGCCGGTACGGAGGCTCTCGGCCTCCGGAGCTGTCATGTCGCACGTCTCCTGCCCTGGCCCGGAGCACCCCACCTCGTCGGAGTGATCACGGCCGGGAATCAGCGTAACGCCGTCTCACTTGGTCAGGGGCGCCTCACAGACCGCGATGCCCCGCTCCCAGAGGCTGCCCAGGACCAGTCGGCCGCCGGTCTCGCAGACGCTGGTGACCATGCGGAACCCGGAGCGGCGGTGGGTGAGGTGGTGGACGATCCGGCCGTCGTCGTCGACCGCCAGCACCCCCGTCGTGCCCGACGGGCGGTACGGCGCGTTCACGGCGAGGCGGGCGGCGCGGCGGCGTACGGCGGGCCCTGCGCGGTGCAGGAGGTCGAGCGGGGGGACGCGCGGGCCGGCCAGCGCCACCCAGACCGGGCCGTCGGGCGCGCCGCGCCACAGGTTGTCCGGGAACCCCGGCAGCCGCTCGACGAGGGGCTCGGCCCGGCCGGCCCGGGGGCCGGTGAGCTGGTAGCGGGTGAGGCGGCGGGCGCCGGTCTCGGCGACGATCAGGAAGGAGTCGTCGGCGCCGCGCGCGAGACCGTTGGCGAACTGGAGTCCCTCCAGGGCCACTTCGGCCTCGCGGGCGCCGGGTTCCAGGCGCAACAGGCGGCCGGTGCCGGTGTGTTCGACGAGGTCGCCCATCCAGTCCCGTAAGGGGTGGACCTGGCTGGACACGGTGAAGTAGACGGTGCCGTCGGGCAGCGCGACCACGTTGCTGCAGAAGCGCAGCCGCTCCCCCGCCACCGACTCGGTCAGGACACGGACGTTTCCGGTGCCGCCGTCGGGGTCGACGCGCAGCAGCGCGCCGTCGGCGCAGCACACCAACAGGTCGCCGTCCGGGAGGACTTCGAGGCCGAGCGGCCGGCCGCCGATCTCGGCGACGTGCTCGACACGAGCGGCGGGCGGGTCGTCAAGGCCGTCGACACGCAGGATCCGCCCGTCCGACACCCCGGTCAGTACCCGCCCTCTGGCGTCGGCGACGACGTCTTCGGGACCGTGCCCCGGGAGAGTGATGTACCTGAGGGGGACGAGAGGCGTCCGACGGTCCATATGGGCCGCCCTTCCTTGAGGAGGCGGCCATCCTCGCAGGCGGGCACGGCGTGGACGGGTCGTGGCCGTGGTCTTTTGCCGGGCCTTTCCGGAGGGTGGACCCTCCGTCCTCTACCGCCCCTTCCCGAAGTCCCTCACCACCCCTTCTCGAACATCCGCGCCACTTCGGCGATGCGCATCTCGTCGCGCCGGTAGTAGGTGCGGCGCCTGATCCGCTTGGCGCGCAGCAGACCGATGCCGGCGAGCAGGCTGAGGTGGGTGCCGGCCACCTGCCGGCGCACGCCCAGTTTCTCCGCGACGACGTCCGCCGTGACGCCGTCCTCGACGAGGTCGCCGTGCCGCTGCGGCGGGAAGTGCCGGGCCGGCTCCTTCAGCCACTCCAGGATTTCCAGTCGCCTCTCACTCACGGGAGTCCTGAGCATCGTCGTCCCCTCCGTCCCTGCGGTCGGCGCTCCCCCGGTACCGCGTCTCCCCAATGTTCCGCAGCCGGGGCCGCCGTGTCCCGCACTCCGCAAGCCTTGGCCGGGATCGAACACCCATGCCACACAAGGGCGTTCGGACGAGTCGCCGGGAGACGGGCAGGGGCCCGGCCGCACGGTGCGGCCGGGCCCCTGCTTGTGGAGAGGGAAGGCGGATCAGCGGTGGCTGAACCACGACATGGAGGACAGTGCCTTGTCGTCGTAGCCGAACAGGGCCTGGTTCTCCCAGCCGTTGCCGGAGCCGGCGTCGGTCGGGTCCCAGCCGTTGCCGGTGACGGCGGTCCAGGTGGACTCCCAGTAGAAGACGCCGAGTCCACGGCCGTTCGGAACGGCCTCGACGATGCTCGCCACGTCGTTCATCCACCGGGTCTGGCCGGCGACGGTCGCCGGATAGCCGGACACCAGCTCGCTCGACAGGTCGATGATGTTCTCGGTCGAGTCCTCGCTGTCCAGCCGGAAGGGGTACGCCGTCTCGGCGACGTAGACCGGCTTGGCGTAGCGGGAGGCGGCGTCGTCGAGGGTGGTCTGGAAGTCGGCGAGCGTGCCGTGCCAGTACCCGTAGTACGACAGGCCGATGACGTCGAACTTCACCCCGTTGGAGACGGCGCTGTCGAACCACCAGCGGGTACCGGCCAGGTCACCGCCCTTGGCGAGGTGCAGCGCCACGGTCGTCCCGGAGTTGACCGCCTTGACGGCGTCGTAGCCGGAGTTGAGCAGTCCGGCGAGCTGCGACCAGTTGTCGGTGGAGCCCGTGGACCACAGCATGCCGCCGTTGATCTCGTTGCCGACCTGCACCATGTCCGCTGTGGTGCCCTGCGCCTTGAGGGCGTTGAGGACGTCGTAGGTGTGGTTGTAGACGTCCGTCTTCAGCTGGCTGTAGGAGTGCCCGGCCCACGCGGCGGGCACGGTCTGCGCCCCCGGGTCGGCCCAGGTGTCCGAGTAGTGGAAGTCCACCAGGAGCTTCGTGCCCTGCGCCTTGATGCGCTTGGCCGCCGCCAGGACCCGCGCCTTGTTGTTGTAGCCGTCGGCGGGGTTCACCCAGACCTTCAGGCGCGCGTAGTTCTGTCCGGCGTTCTTCAGGACGGCGAGCGCGTCCTGGGTGGTGCCGGAGCTGTTCTTGTAGACGCCGCCGAGTGCCTCGCTCTTGATGAGCGACGACACGTCCGAGCCCTTGATGGACAGGCCGGTGGAGCCCGACGCGAAGGTCAGGTCGTCGACGTTGATCCAGTTTCCGGCGTTGGCGTCGGAGTTGACGCTGATGGTGCACTGGTTGTTCGTCACCGCGATGGAGGTGACGATGCGGATCCAGCCACTGGAGGAGACCGGGATGGCGGTGCGCTGCTCGGCGCTGCCGCAGTTCTTCAGCGCGAGGTACGCGGAGTTCTGGCCGCCGCCGGAGCGCACCCAGGCGGTGAGCTTGTAGGTGCCGTTGGTGAGCCCGGACAGGTACTGGTACGTCTCGACCTTGTAGGCGGAGGCCGAGTAGTGCGAGAGGCGGTAACTGCCCGCGTGCCCACCGGACTCGGTGAAGGAGGCGGCGGTCTGCCCGGTGGCCGAGTACGTGGACCAGCCGGACGGTGTCGCGGTGCCGGCGCCGTCGGTCTCGAAGCCGCCGTTGGTGAGCGTGGTGGCCGCCTGCGCGGTCTGCGCGGGCAGGACGGTGAGAGCGAGTCCTGCGGCGAGCGGCAGCAGCAGGGCTCTGAGCGTGCGTCTGGGATGGAACATCGTCGTCCGTCGTCCCTTCGACGTGATGGATGGGGTTCCCTCGTGGGGTGAGGGACCCCCTCCGCCCGCGGCTCGCGGCTCCACGGGCGAAGGGGGAGTCGGCTCAGCCGTCGAGTCGTACGACCCGGACGGCTCCCGCCGGGACCGCGAGGCGGCCCGCGGCGCGTTCGCCCGTCAGCAGTTCGGTGCCGGGGGTGTCCAGCGGCACCTTGGCGTCGGTGGCGGTGTGGTTGATCGCGAAGAGGTAGCTGCCCGTCTCGCCGGAGCGGCGCACGACCTCCACGTCGTACGGCAGGTCGGCGCGCGGGGCGATCGCCGCGTCCTCGGCGGCCCGGCCGAGCAGCGCGTCCAGGCCCTCGCGGCCGAGGCGGGTGGAGACGTACCAGGCGGTGCCCTCACCGAGCCGGTGCCGGGTGACGGCGGGGTGGCCCGCGGTGAGGCCGTCGGCGTAGGCCCAGACGGTCTCGGCGCCGCGCGGCACCACGAACTCCGTCCACACGTCGCCGGCGAGCTCGTTGCCGTCGGGGCCGGTGACGCGCACGCTCTCGCCCTGGAGCAGCGGCGAGAACTCCTCGACCGTCAGGCCCAGTACGTCCCGGAGCGCGCCGGGGCAGGCGCCCTCGTGGACGGCGTCGTGCTCGTCGACGATGCCGGAGAAGTACGACACGACCACGGTGCCGCCGTTCGCGACGTACTCCTTGAGGTTGTTCCCGGCCGCCTCCGTCATCAGGTACAGGGCGGGCACCACGACCAGTGGGTACGGCGAGAGGTCGGCCTCGGGGTGGGCGAAGTCGACGGTGAGGTGGCGGTCGTAGAGGGCCTCGTAGAAGGCGTCGGCGCGCTCGCGCGGGTCGGCGTCCTCGCTGGGCCGCCAGGCGAGGTTCTGCGCCCACCAGGAGTGCCAGTCCCACAGGACCGCCACGTCGGCCTCGGTGCGGGTGCCGCGGATCGCGCCCAGCGAGTCGAGGGAGGCGCCGAGTTCGACGACCTCGCGCCACACGCGGGTGTCGGTGCCGCCGTGCGGGACCATCGCCGAGTGGAACTTCTCGGCGCCGCGCCGGGACTGCCGCCACTGGAAGAACATGGCGCCCTCGGAACCGCGGGCCACGTGGCCGAGGGAGTTGCGGGCCATCTGGCCGGGGGCCTTGGCGGGGTTGCGGGGCTGCCAGTTGACGCCCGAGGTGGAGTGCTCCAGGAGGATCCAGGGGGCGCCGCCGGCGACGGAGCGGGTGAGGTCCGCGGCCATCGCCAGGTTGACGTGGGTGCGGCGGCCGTCGGTGATCAGGTAGTGGTCGTTGGTGACGATGTCGACCTCACGGCCCCAGGCCCAGTAGTCGACCGAGTCGCACTGGCTGAGCGCGGTCATGAAGTTCGTCGTCACGGGGACGCCGGGCGCGAGGCGGTGCAGGATGTCCCGCTCCGCACGGAAGTTCTCGCGCATGGTGGCGTCGGCGAACCGCTTGTAGTCCAGCGCCTGTCCCGGGTTCCCGACGGTCGGGGTGGCGCGCGGCGGGTTGACGTCCTCGAAGCTCGCGTAGCGCTGGCCCCAGAAGGCGGTGCCCCAGGCCTCGTTGACGGCGTCGACCGTGCCGTACGTCGTCTCCAGCCAGCGGCGGAAGTGGGCGGCGCAGGAATCGCAGTAGCAGGCGGAGACGGGCACGCCGTACTCGTTGTGCACGTGCCACATCGCCAGCGCGGGGTGGTCGCCGTAGCGCTCGGCGAGGCGCGTGGTGATGTTCGCCGCGGCGGCGCGGTAGTCCGCGTTGCTGTGACAGATCGCGGCGCGGGAGCCGAACTCGTAGCGCGCGCCCTCGGGGGTCACGGGCAGGGCGTCGGGATGGTCGCGGTAGAACCAGACCGGGGGCGCCACGGTGGGGGTGCCCAGGTCGACGCGGATGCCGTTGTCGTGCAGCAGGTCGATGACGCGGTCCAGCCAGCCGAAGTCGTACGCGCCGGGCGAGGGCTCCAGCAGGGCCCAGGAGAAGATCCCGACACTCACCATGGTGACGCCGGCCTCGCGCATCAGCCGGGCGTCGTCCTGCCAGACGCTTTCCGGCCACTGCTCGGGGTTGTAGTCCCCACCGAAGGCGAGCCTGGTGAGGCCCTTGGGGCTGGTCTCCGGCATGGATGTCTCCCGTTTAATCGATCATTTGGGAACGTGCACACACAGCGGCGTCGTTCAGAGCCCAACATAACCGCACAGCAACAACCATTGACAAGTGTCCGGGATGTTTCTCTACTGTGAACGCTCACAGACAGCATGGGACCTCCTCGCGACGGGTGGGGAGCTCGCCCATGCGATCGCATGGCAGGTTTTCGCACCGGGCGAAAACCCAGGTCAGGGGAGAGATCCATGCCCAACACGAAGCGCCGGCGGCTCGTTGTCAGAAGTGCGGCTGCCACCATCGCCGTCGCCCTCGGCGCCACCGCACTCACCGCCTGCGGCTCGTCCGACGAGGACAGCGCCGAGTCCGGTCCGGTCTCGCTCACGTACTGGACGTGGACGCCCGGCATGGACAAGGTCGTGGACCTGTGGAACAAGGGCCAGGGCAAGAAGGACCAGATCACCGTCACGGTGAAGAAGCAGGCGTCCGGCGACACGCTGGTCACCAAGATCCTCACCGCGCACAAGGCCGGCAAGGCCCCCGACCTGGTCCAGGCCGAGTACCAGGCACTGCCGACGCTGGTCAGCAATGACGCGCTGGCGGACATAGCGAAGAACGTCGGCGACGCGAAGGCCAAGTTCGCCGACGGTGTCTGGCAGCAGACGACGCTGGGCACGGACGCCGTGTACGCGGTGCCGCAGGACATCGGCCCGATGATGTTCTACTACCGCGCGGACCTCTTCAAGAAGTACGGCCTGACGGTCCCGACGACCTGGGAGCAGTTCGCGGCGACCGCCCGCGCGCTGAAGGAGAAGGCTCCGGACACGGACCTCACGACCTTCTCCGCCAACGACTCCGGCCTCTTCGCGGGCCTCGCCCAGCAGGCCGGCGCCAAGTGGTGGACCACCTCCGGCGACAAGTGGAACGTCGGCATCGACGACGCGGCCACCAAGAAGGTCGCCGACTTCTGGGGCGGCCTCGTCAAGGAGGGCGCCATCGACAACCAGCCGATGTACACGCCCGCCTGGAACAAGGCGCTCAACACCGGAAAGCAGATCGCCTGGGTCTCCGCCGTCTGGGCCCCGGGCACCCTGACCACCGCCGCGCCCGACACCAAGGGCAAGTGGGCCATGGCCCCGCTCCCCCAGTGGTCGAACAGCGAGAACGTCACCGGCAGCTGGGGCGGATCCTCCACGGCCGTGACGACGGACTCGAAGCACAAGGAGGCCGCCGCCGAGTTCGCCGCCTGGCTGAACACCGACGGCGACGCCCTCAACGCCCTGGCCAAGGAGAGCGGCATCTACCCGGCCTCCACCTCCGCCCAGCTCAGCGGCGCCTTCACCACCCCGCCGGACTACTTCTCGAACCAGGCGGACTTCTACACCACGGCCGCCAAGATCGCCAAGACCACGGCGCCGTCGGCCTGGGGCCCGAACGTGAACGTCGCCTACACGACCTTCAAGGACGCGTTCGGCGCCGCCGCGAAGGACAAGTCGGACTTCTCCGCCGCCCTGGCCAAGATGCAGGCGGACACGGTCGCCGACCTCAAGAAGCAGGGCTTCGAGGTCGCCGAGTGACCATCGCACGCCGGAGGTCGTACGGGGTCAAGGGGGCCCCGTATGCCTTCCTCCTCCCCGCGACGATCCTCTTCGGCCTGTTCTTCGCGCTGCCCATCGGGTACGCGGTGTGGCTCAGCTTCCGCAAGGTGCACGTCTCCGGCCTCGGCCTGGGTTCGGGCGCGCGCAAGGAGATCTGGGCCGGCTTCGGAAACTACACCGCCGCCTTCACCGACAGCGAGCTGCTCGACGGCGCGCTGCGCGTCCTCGGCTACGGCTGCATCGTCGTCCCGGTGATGCTGGGGCTGGCGCTGCTGTTCGCGCTGATGCTCGACTCCGAGAAGGTGCGGCTCGCCCCGTTCACCCGGCTCGCGATCTTCCTGCCGTACGCCATCCCCGGCGTGGTGGCGGCGCTGCTGTGGGGCTTCCTCTATCTGCCGGACGTCAGCCCGTTCTACTTCGTCCTGGAGAGGCTGGGCATGCCGCAGCCGGACCTGCTGGACGGCGGTCCGCTGTACCTCGCCCTGTCGAACATCGCGGTCTGGGGCGGCACTGGCTTCAACATGATCGTCATCTACACCTCGTTGCAGGCCATCCCGGTCGAGGTGTACGAGGCGGCGAAGCTGGACGGCGCCACCCCGACGCAGATCGCGCTGAGGATCAAGATCCCGATGGTGGCGCCCTCGCTGGTGCTGACCTTCTTCTTCTCGATCATCGCCACGCTCCAGGTCTTCAACGAGCCGACCACCCTCAAACCGCTCACCAACTCCGTGTCGACGACCTGGAGTCCGCTGATGAAGGTGTACCGGGACGCGTTCGGCACGGGCGACCTCTACCAGGCGGCCGCAGAGGCCGTGATCATCGCATTCGCCACGCTGCTGCTGTCCTTCGGCTTCCTGCGGGCCGCGAACCGCCGCAACAAGCAGGACGCCCGTCAAGGAGCCGCACGATGAGTTCTCTTGCCGTCCACAAGGCCCCCTCCGCGGCCGGCGCCACCGGCGCGTCCCAGGGCCGTCCGCCGATGCGCGGCCGGATCGCGCTGGTGCCGACGCTCACACTGCTGCTCGGTGCGCTCTACTGCCTGCTCCCGGTGGCGTGGGTGGTGATCGCGTCCACCAAGTCCGGCAGTGAGCTGTTCTCCACGTTCACGTTCCTGCCGGGCAGCGGCTTCACCGACAACCTGCACGACCTCAACGCCTACCGCGACGGCATCTACTGGCAGTGGATGGCCAACTCCGGCCTGTACGCCGTTCTCGGCGCGCTGCTGTCGACGTGTGTGTCGGCCTTCAGCGGCTACGCCCTGGCGACCTACCGCTTCCGGGGCCGCGAGACGCTGTTCAACGTGCTGCTGGCGGGCGTGCTGATGCCGCCGATCATCCTCGCCATCCCCCAGTACCTGCTGATGGCGCAGGCGGACCTCACGGACTCCTACTGGTCCGTGCTGCTGCCGCAGATCCTCTCCCCGTACGGCGTCTACCTCGCGCGCATCTACGCGGCCGCGGCCGTGCCGAGCGACGTGGTGGAGGCGGGCCGGATGGACGGGGCGAGCGAGTGGCGGATCTTCACCAGGGTCGCGCTGCCGATGATGGTGCCCGGCATGGTGACGGTGTTCCTGTTCCAGTTCGTGGCGATCTGGAACAACTTCCTGCTGCCGTACATCATGCTCAGCGACGACGAGAAGTTCCCGATCACGCTCGGCCTGTTCACACTCCTCGAACAGGGCGCCAACACCCCGGCGCTCTACACGCTGGTGATCACCGGCGCGTTCCTGGCGGTGATCCCGCTGGTGGCGCTGTTCCTGGTCATTCAGCGGTTCTGGAGCCTGGATCTGCTGTCCGGAGCCGTAAAGTCATGACCATGAACAATGGTGCGGGGGGCCGCCGCAGACCGCCGACCATCCACGACGTGGCACGGGAGGCGGGAGTCTCACGGGGCACCGTCTCGCGGGTGCTCAACGGTGGTCACTACGTGAGCCCCACCGCGGCCGAGGCGGTCAACGACGCCATCCGCAGAACGGGTTACGTCGTGAACCGGCACGCCCGTTCCCTGATCACCGGCCGCTCCGACTCGGTGGGCTTCCTGCTGACCGAGCCCCAGGAGCGGTTCTTCGAGGACCCCAACTTCAATGTCCTGCTGCGCGGCTGCACGCAGGCGCTGGCCGCGCACGACACCCCCCTCCTGCTGATGCTGGCCGGGACCGAGGACGAGCGGCGGCGCATCACGCGGTACATCACCGCCGGGCATGTCGACGGGGTGCTGCTGGTCTCCAGCCACTCCGGGGACCCGATCGCCACGGAGCTGCGCGAGGCGGGCGTCCCGCTGGTCGCGTGCGGCAAACCGATCGGGATCGGGTCCAAGGTGAGTTACGTGGCCGCCGACGACCGTGACGGCGCCCGGGACATGGTGCGCCATCTGCTGGCGCAGGGCCGTCGGCGGGTCGGCGTGGTCACCGGCCCGCTGGACACCCCCGGTGGTGTGGAGCGGCTCGCCGGTTACCGGGAGGTGCTCGCCGAGGCGGGCGTCGACTACGACGAGCGGATCGTCGTCTCCGGTGACTACAGCCGGGCCAGCGGTGAGGCGGGCGCCGAGCGGCTGCTGGCGCAGGCACCGGACCTCGACGCGGTGTTCGTCGCGTCCGACCTGATGGCACAGGGCGTGCTGACGACCCTGCACCGGGCGGGGCGGCGGGTGCCCGAGGACGTCGCGGTCGGCGGCTTCGACGACTCCCCGGCGGCGACCGCGGCCAGTCCCTCCCTCACCACCATCCGGCAGCCCTGGGACCGGATCAGCAGCGAGATGGTCCGGGTGCTGCTCGCCCAGATAGGGGGCGAGGACCCGGCGGCGGTGATCCTGCCGACGGAGCTGGTGAAGCGGGAGTCGACGTAGCGGACCGGGCGGTGCGCGCCGAACCGGTCAGGATCGGAGAAGCCGTCCGCCGCTCCCCGGCCTAGCGTGAGTGGTGCGGGAACAAACACGGACCCGTTCCCGCGTACCGCACCTCACCGAGGAGAACGCCATGACCGCCGGCCTGCAGACGATCATCTACCCCGTCAAGGACCTCGCTCGGGCGAAGGCCCTGTTCAGCGCACTGCTGGAGGTCGAGCCGTACGCCGACGAGCCCTACTTCGTCGGCTTCAAAGCCGCCGGACAGGACGTCGGTCTCGACCCGAACGGACACGCCAAGGGCATGACCGGACCGGTTCCGTACTGGCATGTCACGGACCTGCGCGAGCGGCTCGCGGCGCTGGTGGCGGCGGGGGCGGAGCTGCTTCAGGACGCGCAGGACGTCGGCGGCGGCAGGCTGATCGCCTTCGTGAAGGACGCGGACGGCAACCTGGTGGGGCTGCTCCAGGACCCGGCCGCCTGAGCCCTCCCGGAACCGCTTGCGCCCGCACTAGTTGCACACTCAATGAATCGCCGTTTTGGTGTTACCGTGCGGGTATGGCAGCGAATTCGGCCGGAGCGGGCCTCGAGGAGCGGTGGCGGGACATCCTGTCGGTGCACGCGCGCACGATGTGCGAGATCGATCGCGCGCTGCACCCGCACAGCCTCGGAGCGAGCGACTTCGAAGTGCTCGACATCCTCGCCGCCGAGGCGCCCCGGGAGGGCGACCAGTGCCGGGTGCAGAACCTCGTCGGACGGGTGCACCTCAGCCAGAGCGCGCTGTCCCGCCTCATCGGCCGCCTGGAGAAGGAAGGCCTGGTGGAACGTTCCGTCTGCGTGGAGGACCGGCGCGGGGTGTGGGTAGCCCTCACCCGCAAGGGCCGCGACCTGCACACCGAGGTGCTGCCGCTCCAGCGGGCGGCGCTCGGCCGGATGCTGGCCGAGTCCTAGACCGGCCCGGCTCCCCCGGCCGACGGGGGAGCCCCGATCCGGGAAAGCGTCCGTGGGTCAGCGGACCAGCAGGGTGCGGACCCCTTCCGACGTGAGCGTCAGCGGATGGTCGCCGGCCGCGTCGATCGAGAGGGACAGCTCACTGGTCGGCCACTGCGCGGCGAGCGCGCCGAGGGGCACGAGCCGGTAGCGGGCGACCTCCGGCAGCAGGTCCGCCATCTCCGGTTCGGAGGTGAACACGGGCACCACGGGCGCGCCACCGGGCTGCTCGAGGACGGGCAGCGCGACCGTGGTCGGGTTGGTGATGTCCTCGTCCATGGCGTCGTCGGGCACGGGCACGAGGACGTCGCAGTGCGCGAGCGTGTCCAGTGCGGCGGTGTCCTCGGTGTTCCGGGCCAGCGCGTCCAGCGCCAGCGCGGCGGGGTTGTTGATGCGGTCGTGCGCGGGTGTCTCCATGACGGTCTCCCCTGGTAGCGGCCGGTAGCGGCGGTCCGGCCACGCGTACCCGACCGGCAGACGCTCAATCCCCCGCGGGTGTCCCGGGGGCCGACCGCCACATGCCCGGCACAGATCCGGGCGACCCGTGCGATCCGTGTGCTCCACGAGGAGACGGCCGGGAGTCCGCCGGGATGGGCCCCCGGCAGAAACGGGTTCCCCGGCCGGAACGGCTTCCCCGCCGGTACGGGTTTCCCCCGACAGGCCCGCACGGAGACGGCTCAGGCGGCGACGCCGGCCGCCCGGAACCCCTCGCGACCCTCCCCCGGCAGGCATCCCGGCCCGAGGTGCACAGCTGAGCGCGGGCCCGCTTGAATGATCGAATGACCGCAGGGTTAGCATATGAGCGCCACCTAGCTCGAAAGATAGGCCCGTGACGCTCAACGACGATTCGTTCACCAACTGGAAGAACCGCGAGGAGATCGCGGAGTCGATGATCCCGATGATCGGGAAGCTGCACCGCGAGCGGGACGTGACCGTCCTGCTGCACAGCCGCTCCCTGGTGAACAAGTCGGTGGTCAGCATCCTCAAGACCCACCGGTTCGCCCGCCAGATCGCGGGCGAGGAGCTCTCGGTCACCGAGACGCTGCCGTTCCTCGATGCCCTCACCGCGCTCGACCTCGGCCCTTCGCAGATCGACATCGGCATGCTCGCCGCGACCTACCGGGCCGACGACCGGGGTCTGTCGGTGGCGGAGTTCACCGCCGAGGCCGTGGCCGGCGCCACCGGCGCGAACAAGATCGACCGGCGTGAGCCGCGTGACGTCGTCCTGTACGGCTTCGGCCGCATCGGCCGGCTCGTCGCCCGTCTGCTCATCGAGAAGTCCGGCTCCGGCAACGGCCTGCGACTGCGCGCCATCGTGGTACGCGGCGGCGGCGAGCAGGATCTCGTCAAGCGCGCGTCCCTGCTGCGCCGTGACTCGGTGCACGGCCAGTTCCAGGGCACGATCACGGTCGACGAGGCCAACAGCAAGATCATCGCCAATGGCAACGAGATCACGGTGATCTACGCCGACGACCCGAGCCAGGTCGACTACACGGAGTACGGCGTCCGCAACGCCATCCTCATCGACAACACCGGCAAGTGGCGCGACCGCGAGGGCCTCTCCGAGCACCTGCGGCCGGGCATCGACAAGGTCGTGCTGACCGCGCCCGGCAAGGGCGATGTGCCGAACATCGTGCACGGCGTCAACCACGACACGATCAAGCCGGACGAGCAGATCCTGTCCTGCGCGTCCTGCACCACCAACGCGATCGTCCCGCCGCTGAAGGCGATGGCCGACGAGTACGGCGTGCTGCGCGGCCACGTGGAGACCGTCCACTCGTTCACCAACGACCAGAACCTGCTGGACAACTACCACAAGGCCGACCGTCGCGGCCGTTCGGCGCCGCTGAACATGGTCATCACCGAGACCGGCGCCGCCTCGGCCGTCGCCAAGGCGCTGCCCGACCTCAAGGCGCCGATCACCGGCAGCTCGATCCGCGTGCCCGTGCCGGACGTCTCGATCGCGATCCTCAGCCTGCGGCTCGGCCGGGAGACCACCCGCGAGGAGGTCCTCGATCACCTCCGCGAGGTGTCACTGACCTCGCCGCTCAAGCGCCAGATCGACTTCACCACGGCGCCGGACGCGGTCTCGGTGGACTTCATCGGCTCGCGCCACGCCTCGATCATCGACGCCGGCGCCACCAAGGTCGACGGCGACAACGCGATCCTCTACCTCTGGTACGACAACGAGTTCGGCTACTCCTGCCAGGTCGTCCGTGTCGTCCAGCACGTCTCCGGGGTGGAGTACCCGACGTACCCGGCGACGGGCGTCTGAGCCCGACCCTGCAGGATCCGCGGATCAGTGCGCAATGCAGGTGGGAGAGCATTGTGCTGAACGTTCGGGTTCAGCGCCGAGCTGATCCAGCCCGGCGCTGACCCTCGCAGGGTTTCGGCACTGCCTGGACAGGGGCTCTCAGAAGGTGCGTTCGGCTACCTCCACGCGTCAGAGGGCGGGATCCGACGAGTTGGAGAGGTGGGCCGGATCGCTCAGCGGTTCAGGCAGACGCCAGCTTCCGGATGCGCGGGTGGTTCTCCAGCGCCCACCGCACGGTCTTCGGCGGGCGTCCGAGCAGGGTTTCCAGTTGGTCGGTGGTGCCGCGGTAGCCGCCGCCGCCCTTCAGCCGGGTCAGGGTCTTGAGGTGCTCCGCGGTGTGCGGGAGCGCGGCCAGGGCGGTGTCGACGTAGGTCTCGTTCCAGGTTTCGACGTCTTCGGGAACGTACGTGACCTCGCGTCCCAGAACGGCCGCGTAGTCCTCCGCGAACCCGTGCATGTCCTTAAGCTCTGGGCCGTTGAGGTCGTAGGACTTCGAGATGTGCGGCTCCGGGTCGGCCAGGATCTTCACGCACAGCTCCGCCACGTCGTAGCCCGCGATGGGCGCGAGCCGGTGGTCACCGAAGGGCAGGCGCAGTTCACCCCTGCTCAGCGGCTCCAGCGCCAGCCAGGTCATCAGGGGGTTCTCGACGAACATGGCCGCCCGGATGTTGACGGTCGGGAGGCCGGACCAGTCCAGCACCTGCTCGGCGACCCAGTGGGCGCGTTGCTGCGGCGACCAGTTGGCGACGAGTCCGCCGAGCCACGCACGCCGCTCATCCTCCGGCGCGGTCATCTTGTCGAACGTCATGAACGACTGCTCGTACTCGGAGATGTTGACGAAGACCTCGATGTCGCCCTGGGCCCGTGCCGCGGCGGCCATCAGGCTGACGGCGTCGGTGTAGTAAGGCGACAGGCTCATGCTGAAGTAGATGCGGCGGACGCCCTTCAGCGCGGCGCTCACGTCGGCGATGGTGAGCAGGTCACCGACGAAGACCTCGGCCCCGGCCTGGCGGAGCGCGTGCGCGCGCTCGTCTTCCTGGCGCACGAACGCGCGCACCGGGTGCCCTTGTTCGAGCAGCATGTCAACCATCGTTCGGCTCACACCGCCGACTTCGCCGGCGGCACCGGTGATCAGGATGGGGTTGCGATCGGGCATCAATGTGTCCTCTGTCTTGTGGGGGGAGTCGGTTGTTGAGAAAGCCACGAGGCGGATGCCGCGTAACGTCATCGGGACGGGTGGTCGTCGACGCGGTTGAGGAAGTCAAAAAGTGCGGCGTCGAAGGCACCGGTGAACGCCCGCTCGCCGTGCAGGACGAAGTCCTGCACGTACGCCCGAAAGTCGTCCTCCGTCGGCCATGCCGGGAGAGCGGGTGAATCCCGGCGTAGCCGCGCTGGCCGGGGCGGCGACCCGGTACCCGGCCGCCGCCAGCGCCCCGAACCGGTGACACCAGGAGTGCCAGCTCTCCGGCCAGCCGTGCAGCCGTGCAGCCGTGCAGCCGTGCAGCCGTGCAGCCGTGCAGGATCAGCGGCCCTGCCCCTGTTCGGCGATGTGCAGCCGGACCCCGTTCACCTCGACGAAGCGGTGGGTGGACGAGCTGTCCACACGGGGCTCCCTGGAAACCGCGGTTGGTATCACTTCTTCAGCTGGGCGTACATGGCTTCCAGGTCGGAGGACAGCTGGGACTTGACCCAGCGGGTGGTGTCGTCGGCCAGCACCTCGTGCGCTCCCGCCTCGATGCCGTCGAGTGCGGCCACGGCGATGTCGCGGGGGTCGGCCTTGGCCGCGTCGAGACCCGAGGTCATTTCAGTGTCCACGTAGGCCATGTGGAGCCCGGTCACCGCGATGCCGCGCGGCTGCAGCTCCAGGCGCAGGGAGTTGGTCTGCGACCACAGGGCGGCCTTGGAGGCGCCGTAGGGCGTGCCGTCGGCCAGCCAGGACAGGGCGGAGTGGGCGTTGAGGATGTGGCCCCCGCCGTTGCGCTCGATGACCGGCACGAAGGCCCGGGTGACCAGCAACGGCCCGTAGAAGTTGGTCTCCAGATCCCGGCGCACTTCCTCCATCGGGGAGTTGAGGTACGAAGCGCGGACGGAGGCGCCGGCGTTGTTGATCAGGATGGTGACGTCCTGGGCCTGCTCGGCTGCGGCTGCCACGGATGCCGGGTCCGTGGCCTCGAGCGCCAGCGGAACGGCATCGGGGTGAGACACCGTGCGCGGGTCACGGGCCGTGGCGTAGACCTTGCCGGCCCCGCGCGCGTAGAGCTCCTCGACCAGCATCTTGCCGATGCCACGGCTGCCTCCGGTGACGAAGACGCCGGCGCCCTTGATTGCTGTCATGACTACCTCCACGAAGATGAAAACCGATCGGTTTCACCACCGTAAACCGATCGGTTTCGTGATGCAAGCCGGGTTGCGCGCCGGATGACCACGGCACGCGGGGTCGAGGTGGAGTCGGGCGGAGCTCAGGCTTCAGGGGCCGGCTGGCCTCGTGTCCCTCGGCGAAGTCCGTACTCGCCGGGCGCAGGCCGGTGAAGCCGCGGGCCCGTCGGCTGTCCTTGGACAGCGAAGTTGGCCGAGAGCGGTCCTGTGGCCTGCGACGACTGACTTCATCGCCCAAGCGGGTGGGCCTTGATGGCTGGCGATGCCACTGATTTGGGTGCGGTTCCTCGCCTCGGCGGGGGCGCGACACGCTTCCGCGGGCACCTGCTGTCAGACGGGTGGCCAGTTCCGCAGCGCCACGTCGGCCACCTGCTGGAGTTCGGAGCGGGTGGCGCCGCCGGCGGCCTGGACGGCGATGCCGTTCGCTACGGTCATGACGTATCGGGCGAGTGGTTCCGGGTCAGCGCCGGAGGGCAGATCACCCTCGTCGACGGCCCGCTGGAACCGGTCGCTCTTACGGCCATCGGGCTTCCCTCCCACTACAGGGAGGCAGGGGCTTGAGGCCATGGGCGCTGCTCCGGCTGCCGGAGTCGGGCATCAACCCGAAAGAGCGCTTCGGTCGCCGATCCTGCTCGAAGACCGGACGGATCAGTGCATGTCTGCCGCATCGAGCAGCGTGGTCACAGTGGGCGCGATGAGCCCGGTCAGATTGTCGGCGCCGATCCCCGCGCGGGCGCTGGCGCCGTCGAAGACCAGGATGAGTTGCCGGGCCAGCAGGTCGGGGTTCCTCGCCCCACCCCGTTCGGCCTCGGAACGGAAAAAGGCCGTCAGGTTCGCTTTGATCTGGTGGGCCACCCGGCTCGCGGGGTGGGTCCGATCCTTGAGCTCGATCTGCACAGCCAGGTACCGGCAGCCCTGGAAGTCGGGCGCACCCGCCTGCGACTCCACCCGCTCGAAGACGTACAGGATCCGCTCGCGGGGGGAAAGGCCATCATCCGGGGGCAGGGCCCTCGCCACGAAGGCAGCGGCACGCTCCTTCAGGCTCGCCGCCAGCAGTTCGTCCTTGCTCTCGAACAGCTGGTACATGGAGCGCTTCGACACCCCCGCCGCCTTGCACAGCGCCTCGACGCCGATGCCGACGCCGTCGCGGTAGGTGAGCGTGGCCGCTGCCTCCAGCAGCCGCTCCCGGGGACTTTGCTTCACTTCGGTCGTCATACCGCGAGGTTAACTCGAATCGGACGAAATAGAAACTGATCGGTTTCCACCGGGTGTCGGGGAGACGCCCGACGCCGGGAGGACGCCCGCAGGCCGCTCAGAGGCTCGGCGACGGTCTTGGGGGAGAGACCGTCGCCGAGCCCTGATGGTGCGCGCGCCTCTCGTCCCCACGGGGGGCGACGCACACCGGGGCCACTCCGAGTGATGGCCCGGTCCTGGGTGAGCCGCCTTCCGCTACGCCGGGGCAGCGGTCTTCTCGGGCTCCGTCTCGGCGGGAATGCGGTGCAGCCCCTTGCGGTCGTACCAACTGGTCATGCCGAAACCGAAGAGGGCGGCTGCCGCGAGGCCGACGGCCATCATGACCCAGCCCCGGGTCAGGCCGGCGTCGGCCTGGGCGTCGTAGTAGAGGATCGAACGGATGCCGCCGGTGATCTGCCGCAGCGGTTCGAACTCCGCCAGGAAGCGGTAGAAGCCGGGCAGTGCCTGGATCGGCGTGGTGGCGTTGGCCGTCGGCACCGCCATCCCGATGAAGACCAGCGTGACCACCAGCATGCCGGGCGTGCCGAAGACGGCGAGCAGGGTGAGCGCACCGATCCCGGAGACGGCGATGGCGCACACCGAGAACAGCCACAGCAGGGGCAGATGGGCGGCGTGCATCCCCATGAGGCCGACCGCGCCCACCATGACCAGGCTCCCCATCAGCAGCGACAGCCCGGCCATGAGAGTGCCGCTGACGGCGAGGGTCTGCACCCGGGTCGCCCGGATCAGCGGGCGGTGCAGGCGCAGCGGACCCATGTCGTTGTGGGTGTAGCCGAGGGCGTGGTCCACCTGGCCGCTGATGACGTTGGCGGAGAGCATGCCGCAGACCACGAGGACGAGGGCGTAGTAGAACGCCGTCAGGCCCAGGCCGCTGTGCGAGTCGAGGGGATGGCCGTCCTCGACGGTGACGGCGGCCGGGTCGGCCAGCAGGAGGCGTGCCGCGGCGGGCAGCTTCGCCTGCCCGGTCCCGCCCTGGGACATGAGCTCCTTGCCCACCTGGAGCGAGGCGCTTTCGGCCGCCTGCGTCGTCGCGGTCCGGGCCAGACCGGAGCCCACACTGCCGGCGGACTGGTTGGTCAGCACCGTCAGCGTCGGACGGATCGGGACCCTGGTGGTCGCGGCACCGGTGAGTGCGGTGGTGGCGGAGGTGAAGTCGGCGGGGACGACGAGCGCGCCGTACAGCTTGCCCTTGCCGAGTTCCTCCTTCATCTCCTTCTCGTCCATCACCTTCCAGTCGACCTTGCCCCCGCTCGCGGTGGACTTCTTGATCGACTCGGTGATCCGAGCCCCGAGGTTGACCTGCTCGCCGCCGACAGCGGCCCCCTTGTCGGCGTTGACCAGGCCGACGGGCAGATTCTTCATGTGATCGACGGGATCGACGTTGGCCCCGACGTAGAACACGGTGAAGAGCAGCGCGAGGACACCTGTGATGACGCCGTTGGCGATCCACAGGGGTTTGGCACGCAGGACGCGGAACGGGTGAATCCCACTCATGACTTACTCCGGTCTCGGACAACACACTCACAGACGGAGAAGGCCGGACAGCTTCATTGCGGGCCGGCGGCCCTTGGAACGCTCAATCCCGGAACACACGACCCCCGACGCGGAACCGGAGGCGCGGATTCAGCACTCAGCCGGGCTCCAGCTGATGAAACCGGTCGGTTTCAGCTCCATGGTAAACCGATCAGTTTTCAAATTCCAAGTCGAGGCGCTGACCCATGTCCCAGCATCGCAGGAAGCCGCGCGCCGACGTCGGCCCCTACCGCCGTCGGGTCACTTCGAGCCGCGAGGCGAGTGGAGCGGCTCGCTTCAGGTAGCGCAGGCGCTCCGGGTCCGTCGCGCCGAACACGGCCATCGGGGGCGCCCCGCCCGACAGTCGCCATTGCCGTCGCCTGATGACCTGCCGGCTCCAGACGATGGCCTCGATCTTCATGAGGTCGGATCAAGTCGATAGCGTGCTCCACCCGCTCGATAGACACCGACTCTCGGCGATGCCGGAAGTTCACGAGTCCTCCGGTGGCGGCGAAGGCCCGCAGCCATCACCGAGGGCCGTGGAAGAAGACGTGGACCGTGGAACGTTCACGGCCGTACTGCCGGCCGTACTGGCGGCCGTACTGGCGGCCGTACTGGCGGCCGTGCCCTGGGCCCGGGACGCGACACTTCTCGTGGTCAGCGGCCCAGGGCGGGAGGCTCTGATCGTGGACGTGCGGCACGAGTCGGTGACGGTACGGCCGGGTGAGAACCTGGTTGGCGAGCCACGGGACACGGTTCTGTTGCACCGCACTCCGGCCACGCCGATCGCCTCCGGCCCTGGGCACGCCGCGATCCGGTCACGCCTGGCACTGCTGTGGTCGGCCGCGGTGGCCGGCGCGGGGCGTACCGGCTGAGGAAGGCCTGCGTCTCCGAGCGCCACCGGTTCGGCTCCCCCTTGCTGCGGATTCCGGCGGTCTCCTCGGGGCTGGCGCTGATGAAGATCCAACTGCTGCAGGCAGAGGCGGCCCTGGCCCGGCAAGCTGTGACGGCTGGTGCTGACCCTGCGGGTGCCCAGGCAGAAGCCGGCACCGAACCCGCCGGACCGGATGAAACGACCGCGGCCGTGGCCGTGGCCCGCATCACCACCGCCCAGGCGGCGACCGAAGTCGCGCGCTGGCACACCAGTTGCACGGTGCGATGGGCATCACCCAGGAGTACCCGCTGCACCACGTCACCCGCGGCCACCGGCAGGTGCCGACCGGGGCAGACCCCGCTGGTCCGGCACCGCCGGGCACCTGCCTGGCCGGACCGTCGTCCCGCACCCCACCGTCAGCCCCACCCAACCTGCGACAGCCCGAACCACGTGCCGGGCGATGCGCTGCACGGACCACGGCGCCCCGTGCGTGGAGCCGTAGGCCGCGGCGACACACCGTCAGCGGCTTCTTGTATTCGGCGAGGCGCGGGCGCCAAGGACCCGAAGACCACGCCGAACAACGCACGGGTCCCGGCACAGGACGGCGCTCGTCATCGGCCGAGCGGGGTCGTTCTGGCCCAGGGATCAGACACATACGAATTCCGCCCCGGACACGCCCTCCCCTCACTCCCGGGAGCCCGGACTCTGTCGTGGAGGGGCTCCTCGGTCTCGCGGAGGTCAGGCGCCCTTGGGGTCGGCCTCGGCTCCGGGAGTCAGTCCCGGACGACGCCGCCGATCGCGGCGCGGAGGTCGTCGTCTTCCGTTTCCGCGCGTGCCGGTGGGAGGGGGGACGCGCTGGCGGGGTTGAGCGAGTCGAAGAGCAGGGCCATGAAGCGTGCGCGCATGGACGGTGCGGTGCCGGGGAGCGCGAGGCCTGCGATGCCCATGACGAGGAAGTGCGGAATGTCGTCCGCGGTGAGGTCGCTACGGATCTCGCCCTGCTCCTGTGCGTGCTCGAGGAGGGGGCGGAGGGACTCGCTGAAGCGCTGGAGGGCGTCCACTGCGACGTCTGCGAAGTTGGCGGCGAAGGTGACCAGTCCCCGCTCCTCGGTGATCAGGTCGAGTAGCCGGGTGGCGATGTCCAGGAGGGTCTGGCGTGGGTGGCGGGAGGCCGTGGCGTCGTTGATCAGTGGGAGGAGGTCGGTCTCGAGGATGTCGTCGAGGACGGCCCGGACGATGGCCTCCCGGTTGGGGAAGTGCCGGTAGAGCGTGGCGATGCCCACGCCCGCCTCGGCAGCGATCTGCTCCAAAGAGCCCTCACCCGCGCCGAGGACATTACGCCCGGCCGCAATGATGCGCTCCACGCTGGAGCGGGCGTCAACCCTGCGGAGCCGGCGTGTGCGCGGTGCGCCGTTCGACATCTCCGACCCTCCCGTTCCGCACCGCAGACTACTCGATCACCTGCGCCATGATAGCACCCTATCGCTTTGATAGTCTCCTATCGTTTTGGTAGTACCCTCTCACTTCGTTCGGATGTGCGTGCCCAACAGGGTGCGCCGGAGAAGGGAGACGGCTGTGTCTGTGCTGCTGTACCGGCTGGGGCATTTCGCCTACGCCAGGCCCTGGCACGTGATCCTCGGCTGGCTGGCGGTGGTGTCCGCCGTGGTGGCGCTGCTCGTGGTCAACCCCGTCAAGCTGAGCAATGAGGTACGCATCGACGGCACCTCCGCCCAGGAGGTCATCGACGATCTGGCGAAGTCCCTTCCCGAGGCGTCCGGCGGGCAGGGCATGCTGGTGTTCCGCGCACAGAACGGGACGCGGGTCGACGGCGAGGAAAGCCGCGCCGCCCTCATCGCCGCGGTGGACGCGGTCTACCGCCACGACCACGTCATCGACGCCCGCAAGGTCCTCGCCGACGAGCTGTCCAAAGGAGAGAGGAGTCCGCTGCTGCGGACCCAGGCGGCGGTGGCCGAAGCCGCCGGGCAGCCGACGGGAGGCAAGGTGCCGGCCCCGCTGCTGCAGGACGGCCGACCGGTGCCCGGGGTCATCGTCTCGGCCGACGGCTCCACCGCCCTGATGCAGTTCCAGTTCGACGAGCAGACCTATGAGCTGCCCTCCGGCACGATCGACAGCACCGTCGAGGCCGCCGAGCAGCAGGCCGAACGAGCCCACGTCGACGTCCTGCCGTCGGCGGCCATGCTGGAGATACCCGAGATCGTGGGCGTCGGTGAGATCGTCGGCGTCGTGGTGGCGGCCATCGTCCTGCTGGTCACCCTGGGATCGGTCGTGGCTGCGGGCCTGCCCCTGGTCATCGCGTTGATCGGTGTCACGGTGGGCGTCGGCGGCGCCTTCACTCTCTCCACCGTCTTCGAGATCCACTCGCTCACCGCCGTACTGGCCCTGATGCTGGGGCTCGCCGTCGGCATCGACTACGCCCTGTTCATCGTCAACCGGCAACGGCGGCTCATCCTGGACACCGGCCTGGACGCGCACGAGGCGACAGGTCGCGCCATCGGCACCGCCGGCAGCGCGGTCTTCTTCGCCGGCAGCACCGTCATCATCGCCCTGGCCGGACTGCTGGTGGTCGGTATCACGCTGCTCAGCACCATGGCCCTCGCCGCCGCGGCCACGATCGCCATCACCGTCCTGCTCGCCCTGACCCTGCTGCCGGCGCTCCTGGGCCTGGTCAAGGAGCGCATCTGCTCGGCCCGAACCCGACGCACGGCGCAGCAGCAGGCCTCCGCCACCGCACGGACACGGGCCACCCGCTGGGGATCACACCTGGTCCGCCACAAGTACCCCGCTCTCACGGCGGCGTTCCTGATCCCCCTGGTTCTGGCGCTCCCCGCCCTCGACATGAGGATGGGTCTGCCGTCCGGCGCCAGCTACAACCCCGACACCGCACAGCGCCAGAGCTACGAGGAGGTCAGCGACACCTTCGGCCCCGGCTACAACGGACCCCTCATGCTCGTCGCCCGCTCCTCCGACAGCGGGCGGCCGCTCACTCCCACGGCCCTCGCCGCGGTCGTCTCCGAGCTGAAGGACACCAAGGGCGCCACTTCGATCTCTCTGGCAGGTATGAACACCGCCGGCACCGTGGCCGTCCTCAGCCTCGTTCCCGGCGACGGTCCGAACGACGACGGCACCAAGGACCTCGTCACCTCCGTGCGGGACAAGAGCCGGGAGATCCGCGAAACCCATGGCGTCACCATCGGCATCACCGGCTTCACCGCCCTCGCGATCGACGTGTCCGACCGCCTCGGGGACGTCCTGCCCCTCTACGTGGCCACCGTTCTCGGGCTCTCGCTGATCGTCCTGCTCCTGGTCTTCCGCTCGGTCGTCGTCCCGGTGATGGCCACTCTCGGCTTCCTGCTCAGCATCGCCGCCACCTTCGGCATCACCACGGCCGTCTTTCAATGGGGCTGGTTGCAGGCGCTGTTCGGACTCGACGCGAGCGCACCTGTGGTGAGCCTGCTGCCCATCATCGTCACCGGCGTGCTCTATGGACTGGCCATGGACTACCAGGTGTTCCTGGTCACCTCGATGCGCGAGGCCCGCATGCACGGTGCCGACCCGCTCGACGCGACCGTCTCCGGCTTCGCCCGGGCGAGCGCCGTAGTGATCGCCGCGGCCACGATCATGGTCTCGGTCTTCGCCGGATTCATCTTCAACGCCCAGCCCATGATCAAACAGGCGGGATTCGCGCTGGCGGTGGGCATCCTCATCGACGCGTTCGTCATCCGCATGACGTTCATCCCGGCCACCATGGCACTCGCGCGGGACAAGGCCTGGTGGATTCCCGTGTGGCTGGACCGTCTCCTGCCCGATCTGGACGTCGAGGGCGAGAAACTCGCGCAGAAGATCCCGCTTCCCCATCCTGCCGCTTCCCGCCAGCACGCCACAGCGCAGCAGACCTGACACTCCGTCGGAGAACATGTGCCCGCAGGTAACGCCGAACCCGCGGTCGTCGGCCGCGGTGCCGGTGTCATCCTCGCCGCGGTCGACGGTGGCGCCGGCAGGCGTTCGATGAGGGTCTGCGATGGCCCCACCTCGTGGTAGTACCCGCGGGCGAGCGGCAGCGGTGCCGCTAGAGACGTCACGCGCCGCTCTTCAAACAGGTGGGGACAGGTGGCCGCACGCACGGAAGCGCCGCGCGCGCTGTGCACAGCCGTAGCGCAGGGTATGGGAGTCAGGACCCCGCACTGGCCGACGATCGGCAGAACCCGCCTCAGTTGGTCAGCTTCTCCGAGCTGCCGAACCCGTTCAGCGTGAGCGCCGTGAGCTCGTCGAGGAGGGTCTCCCAGTCCGGTCGGTCGGAGGCGGTGAACAGCCGGTCGCCGCGCAGGCTCATGGTGATGGCCAGGCCGAACATGAACCGGACGTGGACCGACGGCAGGCCGCGGAAGCCACGCGCTTCCGACTCGACGCGCATCGCGGGCTCGGCGCTACCGAGCAGCTCGGCGAAGTCCGAGCCCAGCTGCGGGAACACCGTCCTGTCCGGGTCGTCGAACGCCCGCGCGAACACCAGGGCCGCCACGAGCCCGCGATGCTCGTCGAGTATGGCCAGCAGGTCCTGAGTGAAAGTCCGGCTGGTCGGGCTGCACTTCATGGAGCTGCGCACCGCCCCTGCCACGCTGCGACTGATGTTCGAGGGCTACTGCCTGGTGCTGCTCTGCCTGCTCGCCGGCCTGTTCCTGCTGGCGTGATCCCGCGGCCCGCATCGGCCGGAGCGGCTGCGTCCGGCCGGTTCGTCTGTCCGCGAAGCGGACGTCGTGCCGGGCGCGGTTCCGACACCGGTCTTGTCCTCCAGACTTCCCCCCGTGCCTCCGTGCTGTAGCCGCGGGCGCGTGCCAGGCGGTGGAACCAGTCCTTGATCCGGGGCAGTCGGTATCCGGCGGACTGACCCCTCGGCAGGGCGGCCGAGACACGGCAGGGCACCGCAGGCACCTCGCTCACGCCGCGAAGTCACAGCGGAGGGCCGAAGTCCTCGGGGGAAGGCACTTCGGCCCCTCGGGGAGGTCAGCCCGCGGCAACGGGGACCGGCTTGTCCACTTCTGTCGGTATGTCGGTCTCCTTGATGCCGAACCGGTCGTAGAAGCGGGCGAGTGGGCCCGGAGCCCACCAGGCCGCCCTGCCCAGCAGCCTCATGACGGCCGTTCCCAGCAGGATGCGCACCACCAGCACATCCACCAGGACCGCGAACACCATGCCGACGCCGAAGAGCTTGATGGTCAGCACGTCGCTCATCCCGATCGCCGCGAGCGGCACGCACATCAGCAGCGCCGCGCTCACGACCAGGCGGCCGATGGACTGCAGCCCGGTCGCCACGGCCTCGGTGCTGTCGCCCTGCTTGTCGTACTG
Source organism: Streptomyces sp. NPDC060002 (assembly GCF_042737245.1). NCBI lineage: Bacteria > Bacillati > Actinomycetota > Actinomycetes > Kitasatosporales > Streptomycetaceae > Streptomyces > Streptomyces sp. NPDC060002. The sequence goes on along the minus strand of NZ_JBHWUW010000007.1, from coordinate 25,924 downwards.
CTCTCGCATCCGGGACACCAGGAACACCTCGTAGTCCATGGAGAGTCCGAAGATCAGCGCGAACAGCATGATCGGCATGTTGGGCTCGATGTTGCCCGTCGGATCAAAGCCGAGCAGGTGGTGCAGGTGGCCGTCCTGGAAGATCCAGACCAGGACGCCGAAGGTCGCGGTCAGCGACAGCATGTTCATCGCGATGGCCTTCAGCGGCAGCAGCACCGAGCCGAATGCGAGGAACAGCAGGAGGTACGTCATCACCGCGATGTAGAGCAGCATCCACGGCAGGGTCTCGCCCAGTGCGTCCAGGGTGTCGTCGTAGACCGCCGACTCGCCGCCGAAGTACGCGCGGGCGCCCGGCGGTTCGGGGACGTCCTTGAGCCGGTTCACCAGGTCGCGCGCGTGGGTCGAGATGGGATTGCCGTCGTAGGTGACCGACACCCGGGCCGTGGCGCCCTCGACTCCGGTGATCCGGGCGCTCGTGGCACCGTCGGTGGCGCCGAGCCGCTCGGCGTACGCCTTCAGCGCCGCGCCCTGGTCCTTCGAGGTCCCGTCGGACCTCAGCACGAGCAGCGAGTCGATGGACTTCACCGCGTCGCCGTCGAAGTCGTGCTCCATGGCGTCGAAGACCTGGCGGCCCTCGGAACTGCTCCGCAGCTGCTGCGCGTTGATGGAACCGAACTCGATCTTCGAGAACGGCAGGGCGAGCGTCAGCAGCAGGCCCACCGCGCCCACCACCACGACCCACCGCCGCCGCATCAGGCCGTGCCCGAACCGGTACCAGCCACCCTCCCCCGCGGCCGTCGGCCGCCCTGCCTTCTTGCGGCGCAGCGGGAAGGCGTTGACCTTCGGTCCCATCACGGCGAGCAGGGCGGGCAGCGCGACCAGTGAGAAGAGCACCGCCAGCAGGACCGCTGCCACACCGCCGTACGACATCGACTTCAGGAAGGTCGACGGGAAGAGGGCCAGGCCGGCCAGCGCCGCCGCGACCGTGGTACCGGAGACCATCACGGTGCGCCCGGCCGTGGCGAGGGTGCGCCCGATCGCCGCTTCACCGGTGTAGCCGGCCGCCAGTTCCTCACGGTAGCGGCTCACGATCAGCAGGCCGTAGTCGATAGCGACCGCGAGACCCAGGATCGTGACCAGGCTCATGGAGAACACGGACACGTCGGTGATGTTGGCGATGGTCCGCAGGACGGCCATCGACCCGAGGATGGAGAGCACGCCGACGAGCAACGGGAGGAAGGCCGCGGTCAGACCGCCGAACACGACCAGCAGGAGCAGGAAGAGCACGGGGGCCGAGATGACTTCCGCGGTTCTCAGGTCGTGTTCGATCTTCTCACTGGCCTGGTGGCCGGTGGGTACCGTTCCGCCTTGCAGCGTCTGAAGGCCGGGTGCCGGGATCTCGTCCTTGACCGCCTCGTACGCGTCCTCCTTGGCCTTCTCACTGCTGCCGTGGAGGTTCAGGGCGACGTAGGTGGCGTGCCGGTCGTGGCTGACCTGCGCCGGCATCTTGGTCGTCCAGAAGTCCAGGTAGCCGGTCACCTCCGACTCCGGCAGGGACTCCAACTGCTTGACGACCGCCTGCCGGAAGGACGGGTCGTCGACGGTGCGGTCCTTGTCGCGGTAGACGATCACCGCGTCGGGTGTCCGCTGTGGGAACGCCTTCTCGGCGATGCGGGCCGCGCGCACGCTGTCCGAGCCGGGGTCCTGGAAGCCGAGCGGTGTCAGGGAGCCGAAGACTCCGGCACCGTAGGCCCCGGACAGGACGGCGAACAGCATGGTCAGTATCAGCACCGGCTTTCGCCTGCGGTACAGCAGACGCCCAAACCCCTCAAACATGACTTCTCCTAGATCGTTAGCCAGCGCCGGACAGGACCGTCCGAAGGTCGACACCGAACGAACCGTAACAGCGTTTTCATTGCTCGATGCAACGCTGTTGTACACCGCTCCCCCGGAGAGGGGTTGAGCTCCTCCGCCCTGACCTGCTGATTTACAAGAGAAGATCGCTCGGAAGCGGCGGGTCCTGACGCGGGGCGGAGCGGACGACAACAAGCCAAAGCGATACCGGGAAGCATTCGTAACGGCGTTGCAATACGATGGCGCCATGGCCAGGCTCAAGACACATGACGAAGCACTCCGGCTCCGGCTCCTGCACCGCGCGGCCGCCACGGTCTTCGACCGCGGCACGGCCGCGCTGAGCCTGCGACAGCTCGCGGCGGACGTGAAGACCTCGACCACGGCGGTCTACTCGCTCTTCGGCAACAAGGCGGGCCTGCTCAGGAGCCTGTACGAGGAGGCGGCGCGGCTCTTCGTCGCACGCCTGGCAGCCATCCGTCCGACGGACGACCCGGCCGGCGACGTGATCCGACTTGGGCTCGTCTATCGCGAATACGCGATCGCCAACCCGCATCTCTACGCGATCCTCTTCTCCGACCGCAGCGTCCAGTGCCCGTCCGAGGCGGAGTCGAAGTCGGAGAGGCCGCGGGAGGCCATCGAGACCTACCGGCCCCTCGTCGACGCCGTGCGGCGCGGACAACAGGCAGGGCAGTTCAGTCCGGAGTCCGACCCGGAGGTCATCGCGCTGTCGGTCTGGGGAACGGCCCATGGCCTGGTGTCCCTGGTGCTGTCGGGGAACGAGCCGCCCGGGCTCGCGGTCGCCGACTGCTATGAGCGGGCCCTGGGGGTATTGGTAGCGGGGTGGCGAGTGAGCGAGGGGAAGGTTCAGGGATTCGCGGACGTGCCGTGAGCCCGGAGCCGGTACCGCGCCGGGCCTGAACGTACGGTTCAGCTCGAACCGTGTCTCCGGCTCGGGTGCCAGCGCGTTGAGGGCGTCGAGTTGTACGGGGACAATGGTCTGACCGATACCGACCGCGTCGCCGCGCACTGCGCCGGCAAGCGCTGCCCCGACCGGGGCCGCGCCCAGGCAGCGCCCGGGCCGAGGTCCCCCGCCGCACGGCTGGGATGCGCTCTGATCCAGCGGCCAGGTGGCCGCCTGACGCGGGCCGGAGAGGTCACACGAGTCCGACCGGCCCGGCGTCGATCTGCGGGCGGACCAGGAGACAGGGCTTGCGGCGCAGGTCCTTGCCCTCGTGGAAGGGCGACAGCCGGTTGAGCTGGTTGGCGATGGCGTACAGGTGCGAAGCGCACGTCGTTGGGGTAGCTGTTCGCCGGCACCACCTCGGGCGGGAAGAGGATCTTCCGTACGATCCGGTCCGTGCGCAGGTCGACCGCCACGAGCTTGGGACCGAGTTGCCGCATCACCTCGGCGTGCGGGGGATTGCCGGAGGTGCCGTGGCCGGTGGAGGACGGTGCCTCCAGCAGGCGCCCTCGGGGAGTCGGCTTCGCCCGTGCGGTCAGGGCGATCCGGAGCCCACCCGGACGCAGGTACCTCGTGCGTTCCTGCGACCTGAAGCCGTCCGCCGGGGACATCGCCTGCGGCTGCCGCCAACTCCCGGAAGGGGAACGGGGCCAAACGGCCAGTGAACCTGGTGCTCTCAGGTCTGCCGGGCCGCCGGCCGGGTCTTCGCCACCATGCTGCGGTCCCCGAAGGTGACCATCGCGTGCACGGGCATGGTGCTGGCGCGCATGGGCGCCGCGAGGCCCCGGCGGCCCTGCTGGCGGGCGGGTTCCGGCCCCAGGGTCGTCATCAGGACGGTGAGGGCCGGCATCGGATGCACGAAGAGCGTGATCTCCTTGATCTTTGCCTCGTCGTCGGGCCGCGGCAACTGCACCTCCTCGAACGACCGGGACCCCACCCGCGCCCGGTAGACCAGCGCGTACCCGTTCCCCTCGCCGGTCTGGGTGTGGTAGCGGACGTCCTTGACCGCCGTGAACGCCGAGGTCAGGGGGTCACGCAGCTGGTCAGATCCCTCGAAGCGGAACTGCTCGGTGAGCGGCGAGCCGAGCACGACGTCCCGGCTCAGGCACGCGACCGCGGCGTCGACGTCACCGCGTTCCTCGGCGGAGCGCCAGCTCGCGACGGTAGCGGCGGCGGAGTGCAGGGTCTCGGACAGGGGTCTCTCCCGGTATCAGCGGCGGCGCGACGGGATGTGCGGGTGCCGACGTGCTTGGTGGACGGGGTGGCGGGTGTCAGCCGGCCAGCTTGTTCATCGTGCGGATCTGCTTGTCCAGGACCCAGGCGGGAACGAAGCGGAGCATGCGTGCGCGTCCGGCCAGGGGACCGGCGGCGTAGCGCAGTTTCGGCTTGGTATCGGTGGCGGCTGTGACGATGACCTTGGCGACGACGGCGGGGTCGTCGCCGTTCTTGATCGCCTCCGTCATCAGGCGGTCGAAGACGTGCCGCTGGTCGGCGTAGGTCTGCAGGGGGGTGTCGGGCTTGGCGCTGTTGGCCTCGAATCCGGTGTTGGTGTAGGCGGGTTCGACGAGGAGCGAGCGGACGCCGTACTGGCGGACCTCGTGGTCCAGGGACTGGGAGTAGCCCTCGATCGCGTGCTTGGACGCGCCGTAGACGGCCATGTAGGGAGCGGGAATGAATCCCTGCACTGACGAGAGGTTGATGATGCGGCCGCGTCCCTGGGCGCGCATGTGCGGCAGGACCGCCTTCACCATGCGCATGACCCCGAAGACGTTGATGTCGAAGACGCCTTGGGCTTGCGCGAGGGAGGTTTCCTCGGCCGCGCCGATCGAGCCGATGCCGGCGTTGTTGACCAGGACGTCGATCCGCCCGAACCGGTCGATCACCTGCTGGACCACGGCGGTGACCGACTTGTCACTGACCACGTCGAGGTCGAGGAACGTCACGCCCTGGAGCGGGGTGACGCGTGAGGTGTCGCGGCCCGTGCCGGCCACCTCGAAACCCGCCGCGACCAGCGCGAGCGCGGTCTGCTCGCCAATGCCGGAGGACGCGCCCGTCACGAGGGCCACCGGTCGATTCGTCGTCATCACGCACTCCCGAACTCGCCTGAGAAACCGATCGGTTTCCCTTTGCCTTCACTGTAAACTGATCGGTTTCCACTGCGCAAGCCCAAGCACGGAACTGATCCCGGGCCGCGTCACCGGCCGGCTTCAGGTTGAGCTGACCGGCGCCCGCCGGCAGGGCGGCACGCGCCGGATGAGCAGGCGGAGAGACGCGACAGCGCCATCCCCGCGCCGCGATCGCGAGTTCGCGCTCAAGGGCTGCTACGACACCCCTGCCGAGGCGATTGCCGAGCGTGCCGATATCACGCAGCCGTACCTCTTCCGACTCTTCCCGGGCGTCAAGGCGATCGCCGCCGCCTTGACACGGAGCACGGAAGAACGCCCGCCTGGCGTTCGAGAGCGTGGCCAAGGATGCGCGGCACGAGCGGGCCTCCCGCGCCATGAGCGGCTCAACGGCGATCGGTTGTTACACGCAGCCGATCTCGGCACACCCCGAAACGCTCCAGACGCAGATGCAGGGATACGCCGCCGCGGCAGCCACCGGGCGGTAGAAGCCCTCGGCGGCGTCCGGTGAGACGGGCACGAGCCCGATGTCGCCGACGATGATCACTGACGGGGCGCAGTACTCGATTCTGGCGAATGCGTCCACCGCGCGAACACGGACAGTAACTGCGGTCGAGGGACACAGGCACTTGGCGGGCCTGGGCATTTGCGGGCACCCGGCGACAGCGACAGGGCCGGTCCCGCGCGGGCTGGACCCCGGGACAGGCGCGCCAGCGGGGACGCAGGCGGCGGGTGATCCCCCGCCGTTCAGCAGCTCCCCCGACGCGACGGGCCCGTCATGGTTCGCGGCTGCTCAACCCGATCACATCGCGTCGATTCCGGATGGATGATCGATATGTAACCCGTCCGACAGCCGATAGCAGGCAGGTGCGCCGCACCTGCGTTCATTGCGCAAGGTTTCTCGTCGGCCTGCCTGATCGAACCAGGGCCGCCGAGTGCGCCGGGCCGGTGAGCAGGGGACGTGGGCTGCTCCGATGCAGAAGCTCCTGAAAAAATCCGGGCCTGCGTGATCAGGGCTGATCGCTGATGGCTCGGTAGGCCGCGATGAACAGGGTGCAGCACAGGTCGATCAGCTCTTCGACGGTGGCGTTCTGGTGACCGAGCGTCCAGTCCACGAGGAGTTCGTTGACTCCGCCGACCAGACTCATCGCGGTCATGGTGAGCCGGCTGGAGGAGGCTTCCGGGCCAGGGAGCGGTCCGACGACGGCGGCGACCATGGCGGCGAATTGGTGCAGGACCTCACGGCGCCGTACTTCGAGGCGGGGGCTGGCGCCCACGACCTCGATGAGCACCAGGCGGGCCATGCGGGCGTCGCCGGCCAGTGTACGGATGAACACCTCGAGGCCGGCGCGCAGCTGGGCGTCGACATCGGGTGCGACAGCGGCTGCGGCCTGCGCGGTTTCGGCGCTGATCGTAGTGATCAGCTCGTTGTAGACCCCGGCGAGAAGGTCTTCGCGGTCGCGGAACGACTCGTAGAAGTAGCGCTCGGTCAGTCCGGCATGGGAGCACACCTGCTTGACGGAGGCTGAGGCGTATCCGACCGTGCCGAACATGTCGAGGCCCGCCTGGATGAGGCGGGTGCGGCGCTCCTGCTGTCGTTGCGCCGCATCGCGTCCGCCGTAGCGCCGCCCGGCGGTCTGTGTGCCGGTCATTTTTCCCCTTCGCAGAGGTGTTGACACCGGTGTGCTCCGAACTGACACTCTACCTTGTCAGATCATCTGACATGGCATCGTGTCAGACGCGCGTGGGGGTCGCTTGCCGCTCGGCGTTCCGCTCATGCTCAGGGCAAGAAAGGGGCTCGACCGTGGCAGCACCGCCCAAATACCCGCACACGTCCAGCCGAAGAGACCGCGACAGGCTCCCCCGCACACAACCGCTGACCGGCCGAGTGATCGCGGTCACCGGGGCGGGCCGCGGAATCGGGCGTGCCGTCGCAGCCCGGCTCGCCGCCGCCGGAGCCGCCGTGGCGATCGGCGATCTCGACGCGGAGCTCGCCACGGAGGCGGCCGGTGCCATCGGCACGCATGCCGGTGGCCGGCTGCTCGGGCTGTCTCTCGACGTCACCGACACACCTTCCTTCGAAGACTTCCTGCGCACCGTCGAGACCCGGCTGGGGCCGATCGACGTACTGGTCAACAACGCCGGAATCATGTGGGTGGGACCCTTCGAGGAGGAACCGGAGGAAGCCGCCCTGCGCCAGTTCGACGTCAACGTCCACGGCGTACTGCGGGGGATGAAGCTCGTGATCCCGGGGATGCGGAAACGCGGTCGCGGCCACGTGGTGAACATCGCCTCCGCCGCCAGCAAGGTCGCCCCGGCCGGCGAGGCGACCTACGCGGCCACGAAGCACGCCGTCCACGGCTACAGCACCGCCGTCCGCGCCGAACTACGCGGCACCGGCGTGCACGTGTCCCTGGTGATGCCCGGTGTCGTGGAGACCGAGCTGGCCGTGGGCACCGCGACCGGCCCCACCCGGCGCCTGACGACGGATCAGGTGGCCGACGCGGTGCTCGACGTCGTGCTGCGCCCGCGGTTCGAGGTCTTCGTTCCCCGCCAGGTGGCAGCCCTGACCCGGTTGGCCGCGGTCCTGCCGGGCCGTGCCCGCGACGCCCTGCATCACCTCCTTGTCCCCGACCAGCTCGCCGCCCTGTCCGACCGGTCGGTCCGCGCGGCCTACGAGCAGCGCACCCGGACCGCCCGCCATCCCGAAGGTTGAGCCCGTGACCACCACGCCCAAACCGGCGCCCAGCGCGAAGAAGGCCCAGGACGCCGCCGCTCCGCGTCCCATCCCCGAATTCGAAGGGGTCCACGACGTATGGCCCCGCGGCGACCGGCTGCGCGCCGTGCGCGGCGCCGCGGCCACCTACCGTGAGCGGTTCGTCCAGCAGGGCCGCATCCACGCCGTCCGCAGTTTCGACATCGCCGCCGCCCCGTACCCGACCCGGTTCGGCTTCCACGGCGCCGCGCTCGCCGTCAACCCGTTCGTGAGCATCGTCAACCGGATGCTCGTCGTGCAGTTCGACGGCTTCGACGGGGAGCCGAAAACACTGGTGTGGGAGCCGACCGTCGCCGCCGGAACGGCTCAAGCGCCGTTCTACGCCCAGCTCAAGCGTCTGGCGGGGGACTTCCTCACCGAGCACGTCTTCGCCCGCTTCTACCAGGACCCGAACACCGTCCTGCCCTCCTGCGGTCTGCGACCCGAGGACGTGGACTTCGTCAGCTTCGACCACCTGCACGTCCAGGACGTGCGCATGATCATGGGAAGTACCAGCACCGTTCCCGGCGAACGGGCGCCCCGCGAAGCGCTGTTCCCGCGCGCCCGGTTGTTGGTGCACCGCAGGGAGCTGGGCACCTTCGAATCGACGCATCCGATGCAGTGGGCCTGGTACGTCGACGGAGGCATGGACGGGGTACCGCCCGAGCGCGTCACCGCCTTCGACGGCGATGTCGAACTCGGCGTCGGCGTCAGCCTGTTGTGGACCCCCGGCCACACGGACGGCAACCACTCCCTGGTGCTGAACACCCCCGACGGGGTGTGGGTCTCCTCCGAGAACGGCATCTCGGCCGACAACTGGCAGCCCGAGCTCTCCCGCATCCCCGGGGTGCGCCGCCACGCCGCGTTCTACGGCCATGAGGTGGTGCCCAACGCCAACACCCTGGAGGACTCTCTCGACCAGTACGACTCCATGGTCAAGGAGAAGACGCTCGCCGACCCCAGCCGGCGCGATCCGCGCTGGCTGCAGATCCTGCCCTCCTCGGAGCTGGCCCCCTTCAAGCGGCACTGGCCGGTGCTGCCCAGCTTCCTCCACGGCGGTCTGAACTACGGCGAGTTGACCCGTGCCGGCGGTGGCCGGTGACCGGCCCGGCCGCCCGCCGGATCACCGCGGACGGCGTGGAGTTGGCCGCCTACCAGTGGGGAGCGTCCACGGCTCCTCCGGTGGTGCTGGTCCACGGCTATCCGGACACCAGCGCCGTGTGGCGACCGGTCGCCGAGCGCCTGGCCGACCGCTTCCACGTCACCGCCTTCGACGTGCGGGGAGCCGGTGCCTCCCACCGGCCCAGGGGTCTGCGCGCCTACCGGATGTCCCGCCTGGAAGCCGACCTGGAGGCGGTCCTCGACGCCGTGAGCCCCGACCGCCCGGTGCACCTGGTCGGACACGACTGGGGATCGATCCACTCCTGGGAGTCGGTCACCGGCACCCGCCTGGCCGGGCGGATCGCCTCGTTCACCTCCATCTCCGGACCCTGCCTGGACCACGTCGGCCACCTGATCCGGGCCCGCCTTCGGCCGCGGCATCCGGATCTGCCGAAGATGCTGCGGCAGGCCGCACGGTCCTGGTACATCGCCTACTTCCATCTTCCGCTCCTGCCCGCCCTGACCTGGAGAGGCCTGGGACACCGCTGGCGCACCTTCCTCACCGGATCCCAAGGCGTACCGGGGCACACCCCCTACCCCGCGCCGACGCTGGCCCGCGACGCCGTGTCCGGCACCGCGCTGTACCGCGCCAACATGCTGCCCCGCCTGCTGCGTCCCCGGGACCGGCCGACCACTGTCCCGATTCAACTCATCATCCCCACCCGCGACTTCTGCGTCACCCCGGTGCTCTCGTACGGAGTGGAGCACTGGACGCGCCGGATACAACGGCGCCCGATCGACGCCGGGCACTGGGTACAGCTCAGCCACCCCGAGGAGGTCGCGTCCCGGATCGCGGAATTCGCCCACCGCGTCGAAGGCGGCTCCCACCGCACTCCGGACCACACCGCGCACCCGATCTGACAGACCCACAGCCCAACAGGCCGGCAGTACTGGACGACTGCCTGACCGCCCTTCCGCACACACCGATCACCGACGGAGGAGGAACCTGTCATGTTCCGAGCCGCACATGCCCACCCGGAGAGGCCGTCCGAGCCCATCGACCACCACGACCTGGTGCTGCAACCCCGGGACGTCACCTTCGACTGGGGCGCCACCCCGCTGCACTGGCTGCCGGGTGAGCCCTTCGCGACCCACACCTTCGATGTACTCCACCTCATGCTCCCCGAGCTCGAACGCTGGTTCGTGCGCACCTTCGAGCAGGCACTGCCACTGATCACCGACGACCGGCTGCGCGAGGACGTACGCGGCTTCATCGGCCAGGAGGCGATGCACGCCGAGGCGCACCAGGAGGTCCTGGAGCACCTGCTCGCCAAGGGGCTGGACCCGGCTCCGTACACCCGGCAGTCCGAATGGATCTTCCGACGGGTGCTCGGAGACCGGCCGGAGCTGACGCCGGCCGCCACACACGCGCACCTCCTCCAACGGCTCGCCCTCATAGCGGCCTTCGAGCACTTCACCGCGTACATGGGTCACTGGATTCTCAGCAACGGGCACCTGGACCAGGCCGGCGCGGACCCCGCGATGCTCGATCTGTTCCGCTGGCACGGCGCGGAGGAGGTCGAACACCGTTCGGTCGCGTTCGACCTGCTGGTGCACCTCGATCCCCGGTACCGGCGCCGGGTGGGCGGCATGCTTGTCACCGCTCCGGTGCTGACCCGGCTGTGGATCCGCGGAGTCCGCTTCCTGATGAGCGCCGACCCCGAACTCGACGACCGGGTCGAGGTCCGCTTCCGCGACTACCTGGCCGCCGCCCGCAAGGACCTCTTGCCGCCACCGGGCGCGTTCGCCGGCTCGGTGCTGCGCTACTTCCGCCCCGGCTACCACCCGGCCCAGGAGGGCTCGACCCAGCTGGCGGTCGCCTACCTGGCGGCGTCCCCCGCTGCCCGAGCGGCGGCCCGATGAGCCAGCAACCCGTGAGGCATCCCATGGACATCAGCACACCCCTCACCCGGCCGCCGGACCTGTACGGCAGACCGCGCGGCGACTCCTTCATGCGGAAGCTGGCGGCTTTCAGCGACACCGCGGTAACGCGCCTCGCGCGGCGCGGCACTCCTCCCAGGCGCCCACCGGCCACCGGGATGCCTGTGATCCGGGAACTGGTGGTCGCCGCCAGGCACCAAGAGGCCGAGGATGTCGTCTCCCTGCGGCTGGCAGCACCCGACGGCGGAACACTCCCGCCCTGGCAGCCCGGCGCCCACATCGAACTGCGCCTGCCCTCCGGCCGCAAGCGGCAGTACTCCCTGTGCGGCGACCCCGCCGACCGGTACCGGTACCGCATCGCGGTGCGCCGCATCGCCAACGGCGGAGGCGGTTCGGCCGAGGTGCACGACACCCTCGGAGACGGTGTGCGGGTCGCCGTCACCGCGCCCCGGAACGCCTTCCCCTTCGCCGCCGAAGCATCCATCCTGCTCATCGCGGGCGGCATCGGAATCACCCCGATCCTGCCGATGGCCCGGGAAGCCGCCCGACGCGGCCTGGACTGGAGGCTCGTGCACACCGGCCGCAGCCGCGGCTCGATGCCCTTCGCGGCAGAGCTGGCCGAACTCGCGGCCGCGGCCCCTGACCGGGTCTCCATCCGTCCTGACGACGAGTCCGGCGTGCCCGAAGCAGCCGATCTACTGAGCTTGAGCCCGGCGGCGGGTGCGGTGTACTGCTGCGGGCCCGCGCCCATGATCGACGGCGTTCGGCGCGCGTTCGGTGGCAGCCGCGCGTCAGCCCTGCACTTCGAGCGTTTCGCCCCGGCTCCGATCACGGACGGCCGTCCCTTCGAACTTCAGCTGGGCGACACCGGAAGAGTTCTGCCAGTGCCGCACGACCGCTCCGCCCTGGAGGTTCTCCACGAGGCCCTGCCGGACATGCCGTTCTCCTGCCGCCAGGGGTTTTGCGGCACTTGCCGGGTACGGGTGGCCCATGGCCATGTCGATCACCGTGACCGCCGGCTCACCGCCGCCGAACGTGCGGCCGGCGCCATGCTGCCCTGCGTCTCGCGTGCACCGGAAGGAGAGCGGTTGGTGCTGGAGGTGTGAGCGATGGCCGAGCGCCCGTAGAGCGCAGCCGTCGCCGCGAGGAACCTCAGCGGCAGCGTTGACACCCGCACCTTGGCGCGACCCACCGCCTGGACGATGAGAGCGTCCGGGACACCGGCCAGAGCCAGCGCCAAGTCGAGTGACCAGGCCGACCACCGGGCGCAGCGCGAACGGTTGACGGGACATCACTTGATTGATCCTCACCCCGATCTGCGACGCTTCCCGCGCCGGTGTCGCGGATCAGCCGGTGTGGCCGGCCGCTGCGACAGTCCCGGCAGTGTGCGGTGGCGACGCGAGGGCGACTTCGCCACGAGGCGCTGCCCGACGGTGTCACGACCGCACGCAGGAAGGTCTCCGGAGCCACGGCGGCCTGCACGGTCACTGATGCACAAGCCGTACACGCATCGGCAAGTCGCCAGAGTCGTCCGCCCCGCTCGCGGGCGAGAAGCCCCGCCCGACCCGGACTTCGAGGCACTCCGCCTGGATTGGCACCATTGGCACGTCAGTTCAGGTGTCGCTCATCCGGCGGGTGACGGCAGGGGCTGGTGCCGCCTGCCGCACGCCATGCTGGGTCCTGCCTTCCTGCACCGACGACGGACAGAAGGAGTGGGGCGCCCTGGGCCGAGGGCGCCCCACTCCCGTGTGTCAGGCCGACGTCTCCGGGCGGTCGGCCTCGGCCCAGTGGGTGTGGAAGGCGCCGGGACGGTCGGTGCGCTGGTAGGTGTGGGCGCCGAAGTAGTCGCGCTGGCCCTGGAGAAGGGCGGCCGGCAGACGCTCCGCGCGCAGGGTGTCGTAGTGGGCGAGCGCGGCCGAGAAGGCGGGCACGGGGATCCCACGGCGGGCGGCGGAGGCCACGGTCTCCCGCCAGGGCACCTGTGCGTCCGTGATCTCCATGGCGAACTCCATCTCGCCGAGCAGGCTGACCAGGTCCGGGTCGGCGGCGTACGCGGCCCTGATGCGGTCGAGGAACGTGGCGCGGATGATGCAGCCGCCGCGCCAGATCCGGGCGACCGCGCCGAGGTCGATCTTCCAGCCGAACTCGCCGGCCGCGTCCTGGATCATCTTCCAGCCCTGGTCGTAGGCGATGACCTTCGAGGCGTACAGGGCGTGCTCGACCTGTGAGGTGAAGCGGGTGGCCTCGGTGCGGCTGAGCGGGGGCGTGGTGCCGCCGGGGAGTCCGGCGTAGGCAGCGCGCAGCGCGCTCTGGCCGGAGGCGGCGCGCGCGAAGGTGGCCTGGGCGATGGCGGTGACCGGGGAGCCCAGGTCCAGAGCGGTCTGCACGGTCCAGCGACCGGTGCCCTTCTGACCGGCGGCGTCGGCGACGACGTCGACGAACGCCAGGCCGGTGGTGGCGTCCGTGTGGGCGAGGATCTCGGCGGTGATCTCGATGAGGTACGAGCCGAGCCGGCCCTCGTTCCAGGTCCGGAAGATGTCGGCGATCTCCGCCGGGGTGTAGCCGGCGACCTGGCGCAGCAGGTCGTACGCCTCGGCGATGAGCTGCATGTCGGCGTACTCGATGCCGTTGTGCACCATCTTGACGAAGTGCCCGGCGCCGTCGGTGCCGATGTGCGTGGCGCAGGGCTCGCCGCCGACCTTCGCGCTGATGGACTCGAACATGGGGCCGAGGACGTCGTACGACTCGGTCGAGCCGCCGACCATGACGGCCGGCCCGTTCAGCGCGCCCTCCTCGCCGCCGGAGACGCCGGCGCCGACGAAGTGGAGACCGCGCTCGCGCAGGGACTCCTCGCGGCGGCGGGTGTCGGCGTAGTGGGCGTTGCCACCGTCGATGATCATGTCGCCGGGCTCCAGGAGCGGGGCGAACTCGTCGATGACGGCGTCGGTGACCGCGCCCGCCTGCACCATGATCATCAGTCGGCGGGGACGTTCGAGCGCGGCCACGAACTCCGCGGCCGACTCGGCGGGGACGAACGCGCCCTCGTGGCCGAACTCCTCGACGAGCGCGCGGGTGCGGCCGGCGGAACGGTTGTGGACGGCGACGGTGTAACCGTTGCGGGCGAAGTTGCGCGCGAGGTTGCGGCCCATCACGCCGAGGCCGGTGACGCCGATGGCGGCGGTTGCGTTCACGAGGTACGTCCCTAGGATCGTTGGCGTGGTCGGAGGGGCGGGCGGCCCCCCGGTACCCCCAGGTACGGACCGTCGGCCGGTTCTTCTCGATCCGTCACCGATTCCTTGTGCCGATCAGCGATTCCGTGCGCCGGTCAGGCCCCGTCGGACCACCCCGGACCGCGCGGACCGGCCTGACCTGCCCGACCGCCCGGAGCGGCATGACCGGCCTGACCGCCTGGACCGGCCGAATGCGCCCGACCCGCTACCGGCGGCGCCAGGGCAGCGCCGCGGGGTCGGCCTCGGTGCTCTCGGCCCGGACCAGGGCCTCGCTGATGGCCTCGCCGATGTCCGCGAACTGGCGCACCTGCTCGGGCGTGAGAACGTCGAACACCGCTCGGCGTACGGCCTCCACGTGCCCCGGGGCGGCCTCCTCCAGCAGGGACCTGCCCTGGTCGGTGAGGAAGGCGAGCTGGCCCCGGCCGTCGGCGGGGTCCTCCCTGCGGTCCACGAGACCGACCTCGCGCAGCCGGTTCACCGCGTGGGTGAGCCGACTGCGGGTGATCTTCAGGCGCTGCGCGAGCTCGGACATGCCGAGGGTGCCTTCCGGGGCCGCGGAGAGGTAGGCCAGCACGCTGTAGTCGGCGTGTGTCATCCCCGCGTCGCGCCGCAGCTGCCGGTTGAGGTGGTCGGCGAGCAGGGTGGAGAAGTCGATGTAGGCCAGCCAGGCTCGTCGTTCGTCGGCGTTGAGCCAGCGGGGCGTCGTGGACATGGGCACACCCTACGGGGTGGGCCCATGTCCGCCCGGAGAGCCGGAACGGCCCCGAACCTGCCACGCCGGTGACGCCCGCCGGCGCGATCTCCCGTGCCCGGGCGCGGACCGAGGTGCTGATCGCGCCCGTCCGCGACACGGCCCTCGGGAGAGTGACCGGCGAAGGCACCGGCCTCTTCCGCCGGCCGGCGGGGCGCCCGGTCAGGTGGTGGCGCAGGCACCGCCGTTGAGTGTGAACGCGGTCGGTGCGGTGTTGGTCGCGCCCTTGCTGCCGATGAAGCCGACGGTGACCGAACCGCCGGCCGGGACGGTGGACGTGTACGAGGCGGGGGCGACGCTCACCGAGCCGCCGCTCTGGGTGGCGGTCCCACCCCACATGTTGCTGACGGTCTGACCGTCGGCGAAGGCGAAGGCGAGCTTCCAACCGCTGATGGCGGTGGTACCGGTGTTGCGCAGGGTGATGTCCCCCTGGAAGCCGCCGGGCCACTCCCCCACGACGCGGTAGCCGACGGAGCAGGACACGGCGGGCGCGCTGCCGGTGGTGACGTTCACCGCGGCGGAGCGGGTGGAGCGGTTCCCGGCGGCGTCGCGGGCGTAGACGGCGAAGGTGTACGCGGTGTTCGCGGTGAGGCCGGTCACGGTGGCGGAGTTGGTGGTCGAGGCGGCGACACCGGTCTCGGTGGTGCCGCTGATCCGCACGACGTCATAGCCGGCGACGCCGACGTTGTCCGTGGCGGCCGTCCAGGTGAGCGTCGCGGAGGTGGCCGTCACCGTGGCCGCGGCCGGGGTGCCCGGAGCGGTCGGGGCCTGGGTGTCGCCCGGGGTCCCGCCGCCGAAGACGGTGGCCTCCTCGGCGGTCTGGGCGATGCCGTTGACGCCGTTGAAGATGCGCTGACCCCATGAACTGAGCTGCGCGGGATCGAAGTCGATCGTCAGGTCGAGGACCGGGTCGGTGTTCCCGCTCCAGGACCAGGCGAGGTAGCCCAGGTCGAGCTGCTGGGCGGTGGCCATCATGGTGTCCTCGTCGGGATCGCCCCACTGGTCGGCGGGGCCGCCGAACTCACCGATGAGAATCGGGAGTCGGGCGCTGACGAAGGCGTTCAGATAGTCGGTGATCTCCGCCGCGGTGTCGAAGACGCTGTACATGTGGATCGAGAAGATCAGGTTGCCGGTGGGGTCGGCGGCGTACACGGACTGGGCGTTGGCGCGCATGACGCCCTGCCAGTCCTGACCCCAGTTGGGGGCGTCCACCATGATCGTGTGCTGGAAACCGGCGTTGCGCAGCTTCTTGATCGCGGCGACGGTCGGGGCGGTCCAGCCCGCCGGATCGGTGTTGCCCCAGGGCTCGTTGCCGATGTTGACGATGATGTAGTTCTCCTGGCCGGCCAGGACGTCCTTCAGGCCGATCCAGTAGTCGGCCGCCTGGTCGAGCGTGCCTGCGGCGGTGTCCTCGCCGTACCCGGTGGTGTCGTGCACCTCCAGCACGCAGATGAGCCGGTTGGCCTTGCACTGCGCGACGACGGTCGCCACGTCCGACGCGCTGTTCGCACTCCAGCGGTGGCCGTCGGCGAGGACGACGCGCACCGCGTTGGCGCCCATCGCCTTGATGTCGGCGAGGGACTGCTGCGTCCTGCCCGGATACCAGGTGTGGGCGTGGTTCACGCCGCGCATGACGAAGTCGTTCCCGTTGCTCTCGACCAGTCGCCCGTCGCTGATGTGCAGGCCGGTGGCTAGAGCGTCGGGCGAACGGGTCTCGGCCTGGGCGGCGGCCGGGCAGAGGGCACCCACGAGGACCAGACCGAGGAGGACCGCGAGCCTTGTCAGCAGCGCGCCAAGGGGGTGCGCCGGCGACGCGCCGCGACCCGCGCTCCTTGCCGTGCCCATGTCCGCGCTCGTATCAGTACTCATGTCCGCGCTCGTATCAGTACTCGTGTCCGCGCTCGTGCCAGTACTCGTGTCCGCGCTCGTGCCAGGGCTCATTGCCGTGCTCATCGCCGTGTCTCTTTCACTGCTTCTCTTCGCGCTTCTCTTCGTGCTCCTTGTCGTGCTCGTTGTGGTGCTCCTTGTAGTTCTCACTGCGACTCCAGGAGTGAGGCCAGGAAACTCAGGCGGCAGAGGGGTGGGGGGCGTGGGGGATGGCGTGTGGGAGCGCTCCCATGAAGCCACTACGTCAAGTACACGTCAAGACCTCGCGCAGGGTCCCGCTGGATGCGGGAAGGCTCCCGAGCCTTGTGGGGAGACCCGTGAACGCATATCGTTTGGCATCAAATGAGACTCGCGAAGGGAAGACCTGGCATGCCGGACCTCACCCACGACGAGTGGCTGCGCCGCGCCAAGACCCTCGAACCGTCCGGCGCCCACCACATCGACGGCGTCGCCGAAAGTGGGGCCGGAGACTCCTTCGCCGCCGTCTCGCCCCGGGACGGCCAGGTGCTGGCGCGGGTCGCCGACGGAGGCGCCGCCGAGGTGGACGCCGCCGTGGCCGCCGCTCGCCGCGCCTTCGACACCGGCCCCTGGCCGCGCCTCGCACCCGCCGAACGCGGCCGGACGCTCCTGCGGATCGCCGACCTGCTCGAGGAACGGCGTACGGAACTCGCGCTCACCGTCACTCTGGAGATGGGCAAGCCCGTCACCGACGCGTACGGGATCGAACTGCGGGCCCTCATCAACACCTTCCGCTGGTACGGGCAGTTGGCGGACAAACTCACCGACGAGTCCCCGCACAGCGCCCCCGACGCGCTCACCCTCGTCACGCGGGAGCCGGCCGGGGTCGTCGGCGCGGTCGTGCCCTGGAACTTCCCGCTCACGCTGGCCGGCTGGAAGGTCGCCCCGGCGCTGGCGGCCGGCTGCACGGTCGTGCTCAAGCCGTCGGAGAACTCGCCGTTGTCCGCCCTGCTGCTGGGCCGGATCGCGACGGAGGCCGGGCTGCCGGCGGGCGTGCTCAACGTGGTCAACGGCCGGGGACCGGTGGCCGGACGTGCCCTCGGGCTGCATCCCGACGTCGATGTCCTGGCCTTCACCGGCTCCACCGCCGTCGGCCGCCACTTCCTGCGCTACGCCGCCGACTCCAACCTCAAGCGCGTCTGGCTCGAACTGGGCGGCAAGTCCCCCAACATCATCCTTCCCGACGCCCCCGACCTGGCGAAGGCCGCCGCCACCGCCGCCTGGGGCATCTTCTTCAACCAGGGCGAGATGTGCACCGCCCCCTCCCGGCTGCTGGTGCACTCCTCGATCGCCGAACGCGTCACCGAGGCGGTCGTGGAACGGGCCCGGGAGCTGCGCGTCGGCGACCCCCTCGACCCGGCCACCGAGATGGGCGCGCTGGTCGGCGAGGCCCACCTCGACCGCGTACGGGACCATGTCGGCACCGGGCTGGCCGAGGGCGCCCGGCTCCGGGCCGGCGGCGAGCGGATCCTCGCCGACACGGGCGGCACGTATCTGGAACCGACGGTCTTCGACCGGGTGGACCCGGGGATGCGGCTGGCCCGCGAGGAGATCTTCGGGCCGGTCCTGTCCGTGCTCGCCTTCGACGACGTCGACGAGGCGGTCCGCCTGGCCAACGCCACCGAGTACGGCCTCGCCGCCGGCCTGTGGACCTCCGACCTGTCCACCGCCCATCAGGTCTCGCGCGCGCTCAGGGCGGGCACGGTCTGGGTCAACTGCTACGAGGAGGGCGACCTGACCGTCCCCTTCGGGGGCGTGAAGCAGTCCGGCAACGGCCGCGACAAGTCCGCCCACGCCCTCGAGAAGTACACCGAACTGAAGACCACCTGGATCCAGCTGTGACGACGCCCGTACGCCCGCTCATCGCGATCCCCGCCCGCTTCTCCGCCACCACCTCCGCGCTCCGGTACGCCGCCGAGGTCAACGCCCGCGCCCTGATCGAGGCCGTCTGGCGGGCCGGCGGTGAACCGGCGAGCATCCACCCCGCGGAGTCCGGCGTCGCCTCCCGCCTCACCCGCTTCGACGGCGTCCTGCTGCCGGGCGGCGGCGACCTCGCCCCGCACCGCTACGGCGCCGCGCACACCCACGGCAGCGTCTACGACGTCGACGACCTCCAGGACGCCTTCGACCTCGAACTCGCCCGGCGGGCCCTCGGCTCGGGCCTGCCCCTGCTCGCGATCTGCCGGGGCCTCCAGGTCGTCGACGTCGCCCTCGGCGGCACGCTGGAACAGGACATGGGCGGACCCGAACGCGCACACCGGCACGTCGTGCACCCGGTGGAGGTACGGCCCGGCACGCTGCTGGAGCGGGCCACCGGCGCGCAGAAGGTGGAGGTCTCCTGCTACCACCACCAGCGGGTGAGCGGCGTCGCGGCGGGGCTCACGGTCACCGCGCGAGCCGCCGACGGCACCGTGGAGGGACTCGAACTCCCCGGCGCGCGAGGGTGGTTCACAGCAGTCCAGTGGCACCCGGAGGACACCGCGCACGAGGATCCCGCGCAACAGGGACTCTTCGACGCGCTGGTCCGGGCCGCCCGCGACTTCCGCTGACACGAGCGGGGCTCCCTCGGGGGTTCCCCGAGGGAGCAGGAGCCTGCGAGTAGGCCGCCCGGCGGCTGTGCCCCGCTCCCCAGAGCCCCGCCGAACGAGGCCCGAGGCCGGACCCTCTCGGGCGAAGCACCAAGGACCGAGGCACAGCCGCCGGGCGCACCACCACCCCAGTAACCGACGCCCGGCGCTCGGTCGGCTGGCACACGACCAGCTGGCGCGCGGTCGCCCGGCGCGCGACCGGTCGGCGCGCGGTCGGCCGGCGCGCGGCCATCCGGCGCGCGGCCATCCGGCACACGACCGTCCGGCACACGGTCGCCCGGCACACGACCGTCCGGCACACGACCGTCCGACGCACGGTCGCCCGGTGCGCGACCGTCCGACGCGCGTCGGACGGCGCGTCGTCGGCTGGCGCGCGGTCGCCCGGTGCGCGGTCGGCCGGTGCGCGGTCGGCCGGCGTGTAGTCGCCGGGTTCGAGGTCGGCCGGGGTCAGGGGGTGGGGCGGCCCATGGGGGGCGATCGGTCGGTCGGACGGGGTCAGGCCTTCGGGCGGCGGCCGCTGCGGCGCGGGGCCGGGGCGGCGCCGTCCAGCAGGGCCGTGCGGCGCTCCTCGCCCTTCTCCTCGACCTGGCGCACTACGCGGCGCAGCCCGTCGGCGACGCTCCGGCACTCGTCGTCGCTGAGCCGGCTCGCCACGAAGGCCTCCTCCTCGTTGAAGGCCGGGAACAGGCGCTTCATCAGCGCTTCCCCCTCGTCGGTGAGGCTGAGCAGGACCAGCCTGCCGTCGGCGGGGTGTCCGGCCCGCCGCAGCAGCCCCCGCCCCTCCAGCGTCCGCGACACGCCGGTGAGCGTGCCCTTGGAGATCCCGGCCTCCTCGGCGACGTGCCGGGTCTCCGACTCGCCCCACACCCACACCACCCAGAGCACGACGAACGCCGTCCACGTCAGGTCCGAGCCGCGCAGTACGGAGTTCTCCAGGTGCTGGCGCACCGCCGAGGCGGCGCGGTAGATGTTGGCGACGACGGCCATCTGCTCCCGCCGCAACGGGATGCCGCCGAGCTTGGCCTCGGCGAGCTTCTCGGCTTCGGCGATGGATCGCTGGCCGGGCATCGGCACACTCCTTCGGCCACATGATGCGTGGGTCGTCGTGTTGTTCGGACTCAAATTGTACGAAACGACAGGCCCGCGGGGAGGGCGCCTCCTCAGGCGGTGAGTGCCGCGACGCGGCGCATCACCTCACGGCAGAACGCGCCGACGCCGGACGGGTCGTCGATGAACTGGTTGGGCTTGACGCAGAACGTGGTGAAGCCCTGTTCCAGCTGTTCCGGGATGCATGCGAGCGCCGCGCCGAGGTCCGCCGTGGAGTGGTCGTCGGGGAAGACCGCCCGGGTGCCGCCGATCATCTCCAGGTCGGTGATGTCCCGGCCGGCCGCGGTCATGGCCTCCGTGAGCGCCCGCAGATCCTGCGATGTCGGCTGCCCCAGCGGATGGAAGCCGTGGCCGTACCGTACGAGTCTGCGCAGGACGGGCCCGCCGAGGCGCTGACCGCCGAACCAGAGCCGTGGCCCGGTGGGGCGGAACGCCTTGGGCTCGAAGTGGACGTCCCGGAACGGGTAGTGCTCGCTCTCGTGCGAGATCGGCGACGCTCCCCAGGCCTTCGCCCAGACGTCGAGGTGTTCGTCGAGCAGCCGCCCGCGCTGTCCGAAGGGGACGCCCAGGGCGTCGTACTCGTCCCGGCTCCAGCTCACCGTCGGCTGCACCAGCAGCCGCCCTTCGCTGATCAGGTCCAGGGTGCCCAGTTCCCGTGCCATCAGCAGCGGGTGGCGCAGCGGCGCCAGGACCGCGGCGGCGGCCAGGCGCAGGCGCTCGGTGACGGAGGCGATCGCGGCGAGCAGGAGCAGCGAGTGGGGCCAGGGGGTGAACGGGTCCTGGTTGCCCGGCAGGGCGTAGTCACGGGGGTTGCCCATGACGCCGTCGGCGGCGGCGTCCGGGCCGAGCACGATGTGCTCGCTGACCATGACGGCGTCGAAGCCGGCGTCCTCGGCCTCGCGCGCCCACCGGATCGCGGCGGGCAGGTCGGCCCGGCCGCCGGTGAGCGTCCAGTTCTCGCTGAGGACGAGCAGCATGCGGGGTGCGGTGCTCATGTCCGCGGTGGTCGTGTCCGCGGTGGTCGTGTCCGCGGTGGTCATGTCCGCGGTGGTCGTGTCCGCGGTGGTCATGTCCGCGGTGGTCGTGTCCGCGGTGGTCATGTCCGCGGTGGTCGTGTCTGCGGTGGTCATGTCTTCTCCTCCGGGTCCCGTCTCGCCTGTCTGCTCTCTCCTCAGCGCTCGTGCACGATCCGGCCGTCGAACACCGTCAGGTCCACCTCGGCGTCCATGAGGGTGTGCGGGTCCCGGTCCAGCAGGGGGCGGTCCAGGACGCACAGATCCGCGACCTTGCCGACCTCGACGGACCCCTTCCAGTCCTCGGCGAAGTCCTGTCGGGCCGGGTTGACCGTGTAGGAGCGCAGTGCCTCCGCCAGCGGTACGCACTGCTCGGGGCCGCTGCGCCGGCCGCTGGCCTTGGACTCCCGCAGCAGCATCGCGGTCACCCCCTGCCGCCAGTCGGGCTCGGTGATCGGCGCGTCGGAGCTGGCGCAGACGGTCACCCCGGCCTCGACCGCCGACCGTACGGGCCACTGGTAGGCGGAGCGCTCGGGGCCGACGACCTCGTCCATCAGGTCGGAGATGGTCCACTTGATGGCCGGGTTCATGTTGACGCCGTAGCCGTGGGCGGCCAGCCTGGCGAGGCTGCGCGCGCCGACGAAGTCGCCGTGGATGACGTAGTGCCGGGCGTCGGGGCGCGGCACGGCGGTGTTCGCGGCGACGAACGCGTCGACGACCTCGTCGATGGCCCGGTCGCCGGTGACGTGCACGCCGAGCTGGAAGCCCGCCTCATGGGCCACGCGGATCATCTCGCGCAGTTCGTCGCTGCGCAGGGCGGGCGTGTCGCCGTGCACGCACAGCGCGCCGTGGCCGCCGTCGGCGTACGGCTCGTTCATCCACGCCGTGCGGTTGGGCGGCACCCCGTCGGCGAAGATCTTGACGCCGATGGCGTTCAGCAGGCGTGGGTCCGCAGTGCGGGGGCGGCGCAGTTCGGCCAGTCCCCTGCGTACGTCGTCGGCCGAGCCGCCCATCGGGGCGGGCAGCAGCAGGACGCTGACCCTGGCCCGGAGTTCTCCGCTCGCGGCGAGCTCGGCGTAGGCGGTCCAGTTGTCGGTGCTCAGCCCGCCGAAGAAGGAGGTGGCGCCGCCGGGGCCGAGTCCGGGCTCGGTGTAACTGGTGATGCCGCGGGTGTGGAGTTCACGCACCACCCCCTGGATGGCCTGGCGGCGCTGAGCGACGGTGGGCGAGGGCAGGCCGGCGTTGACGAGTTGCTGGGCGGCCTCGCGCAGGATGCCGGTGGGCCGGCCGTCGGGGTCGGTGTCGATGACACCGCCCGGCGGGGGCACGCTGGCGGCGTCGACACCGCAGCGGCGCAGCGCGGCGCTGTTGACCCACACGAGGTGCGAGGAGAAGTGGGTCAGACAGACCGGGTTGTCGGGTGCGACCGCGTCCAGGTCCCGACGGTGCGGGAAGCGCCCCGGGTCGGCCAGGGACTCGGCCAGATAGCCGGTGTCCCAGCCCAGGCCGATGATCCAGTCGCCGGGCCGGGCCGCGCGGGCCGCCCGCCCGACGGTGTCGGCGATGTCGGCGATCGACCCGACCGCCGGGTGGCCGACGTCGAGGGCGAAGGGCGGTTTGGTCAAGCCGTAGGCGGCTCCGTGCAGGTGGGAGTCGTTGATGCCGGGCAGCACGGTCCGGCCGCCGAGTTCGACGAGCCGGGTGCCGGGTCCGACCAGGGCGCGCATCTCCGCGTCGCTGCCGACGGCGACGATGTCCCGGCCGCGCACGGCCACGCCCTCGGTCACGGTGAAGTCGGCGTCGACGGTCAGGACCTGGCCGCCGGTCAGGACGAGGGAGGGGGCGCTGTCGTTCACGTGGGTCCTCTCGGAGTGGGGGCGGGGCGAGGGGGTGCGGGTCACCGGGTCAGCCGCGGGCCGAAGAAGGCGAGTGCCGCTCCCGTGACCAGGGCGGTGCCCTGGGCCATCTGCTGGTAGAACGTCGGCACGCTCAGCAGTGTCAGGCCGTTCTGGAGACAGCCGAGGAACAGCACGCCGAGCAGGACGCCGAAGACGGAACCGGAGCCGCCGGTGAGCGCCACCCCGCCGAGGAGGACGGCGGTGAGCACGGTCAGTTCGAATCCGGCCCCCGAGGTGCCGGCGACGACGCTGTCCAGCACCGATGCCTTGATCGCCCCGGCCAGCGCGGCGGCGGCCCCCGTGACGAGGAACAGCGCGAACGGCGTACGGCGGACGCCGATGCCGGAGAGGTAGGCGGCCTCCCGGTTGACGCCGATCGCGAAGACGTGCCGTCCGGCCGGGGTGAGCGCCAGGAACAGGGCGCCCGCGACGAGGACCAGCGCGGCGATGACGACCGGTGCGTCGATTCCGGCGATCCGCGACCCGCCGAGCCAGGCGAATCCGGAGCCGAAGCCGCTCAGCGGCAGCGGGAAGAGCTGCTGTGCGAAGCCGCGCACCGCCGTCAGCATGCCCAGCGTCACGATGAACGCGGACAGTCCCAGGTAGCAGCACAGGACGCCGTTCACGGCACCGACCGCCGCGCCCACCGCCAGCGCGCCGAGGACGGCGACGAGCGGGGACTGGTGCTGCTGCCCGGCGAGCCAGCCGGCCACCAGCCCGCCGAGGGCGAGGGTGGAGCCGACCGAGAGGTCGAGGTATCCGCTGATGACCAGCAGGGCCAGCGGAACGGCCACGATGGCGAGGGTGGCGGCGTCGGTGGCGATCCCGCGCAGATTGCCCGCGTCCAGGAAGCTGCCGGTCGTCAGCTGGAAGACCAGCACCATGACGGCGAGGACGAGGAGCAGCGGATGCCGCCGTACGGCGTTCAGCCCGCCGTCCGCCAGCGCGCGGGGCGTCGGCAGGAGACGGTCGGACGGGGTGGTGGTGGTCGCGGTGGTCATGCCGCTCCTTCCGGGCTCGGGGAGGTCGTGTGGTCGGCTTGGTGGACGGCCGAGAGCAGGGCGGCCTCGGTGAGTCCGGCGCCGGTCAGCTCGCCGACGACCCGGCCGGCGGAGACGATCAGGCAGCGGTGGGCGAGCGCGACGATCTCCTCGGGGTCGCTGGAGGCGAACAGCACGGCGGTGTCCCGCTGTTCGGCCAGCGAGGACACCACCTGGTAGATCTCCTTGCGGGCGCCCACGTCGACGCCCTGGGTGGGCTCGTCGAGGAGCAGGACGTCTACGTCGCGCGCCTCGTTGATCCATCTGCCCAGGACGAGCTTCTGCTGGTTCCCGCCCGAGAAGGCGGCGGCCGGCAGCCGTGGCCGGCGCGGGCGCAGTCCCACGGCGTCGGAGAGGGCGCCGAAGACACGCCGTTCGGCGCGCAGCGCACGCACTCCGTGCCGGGCCAGCGCGCGTACCGACGGGAGCAGCGCGTTGTCCTGTGCGCTGAGCACCGGGAACACCGCCTGCCGGCGTCTGTCCCCCGGGACGAGGGCGAGGCCTGCGGCCAGTGCTTCCGCGGGGCGGGTGGCCGTGACGGTCCGGTCGCCCACGCGGACGGTTCCGCCGGTCGCGGCGCGTCTGCCGAAGAGGGTCTCGAGGATGCGGGTGCGGCCCGCGCCGACGAGGCCGTACAGGCCGACGATCTCGCCCTCGGCGACGGCCAGGTCGACGGGGCCGAAGCGGGGCCCTCGCAGGGCGGTCACGGTGAGTCGGGGGCGCTCGGGGGGTGAGGGCTGCTTGTTGTGTGGCGGCGATACGGTCGTCCGTGGCTGCTCGAGCGGTTCCCCGCGCCCCTCGGGTCGGTTTCCCGGGCCGTGCTCGGAGGACGCCGCTCCTACGATCGCCTCGACCAGGTCTCTTCTCGTCCGGCCCGAGACCGTCGACCGGTGGCTCACCCGGCCGTCCCTCAGTACCGTCACCGCGTCCGCCAGCCGCTCCACCTCTGCGAGCAGATGGGTGACGTAGACGATGGCCAGCCCTTGGTCCCGCAGGTGTTCGACCCGCTCGGCGAGGGCGTCGCTCTCCGCCGCGGACAGGGCGGCGGTGGGTTCGTCCAGGACCAGCACCGAGGCACTGCGGCTGAGCGCCTTGGCTATCTCCACCAACTGCCGCTGTGCCATGGGAAGTTCGCCGACCCGGTCGCGGGGTGAGCAGGTGGCCGTGACCCGCTCCAGCAGACCGGCCGCCACCTCTTCCTGGGCGCGCCGGTGGACCGTTCCGTACCGGGTCCACTCCTGGCCGAGGAAGATGTTCTCGGCCACCGTGAGGGAGTCGACGACGCTGAGCGTCTGGAAGATGATCGCCACGCCCGCGGCGATCGACTCGCGCGGACTCAGCCGGGTGTACGTGGTCCCGGCCACCTCCATCGTGCCGGTGTCCGGCGGGAACGCGCCGCCGAGACACTTGATCAGGGTCGACTTGCCGGCGCCGTTGTGGCCGAGGAGCGCGTGCACCTGGCCCGCCGGGACGGTGAGGTCGACGCCGTCCAGCGCGCGGACGCCGCCGAAGGACTTGCCGAGGCCGCTGACGCGGAGCGTCGGTTCCGTCATGGCGGGCCCCTAGGCACTGTCTGACAAAGGATCTTGGGTGGGTTCGCGGAGCCAGAGGATGAGTGCGGCCAGGTGGACTCCGGCCTTGTAGCGGGTGGCGAGTT